>JAVVPH010000277.1:0-2472 GCA_036655835.1 Oscillibacter sp. | reverse complement strand
TTTCTTTCGTAACTATCTTCCTTCCCGTTTTCTGGGATTTCAGGGTTTATCGACAAACAACCCCGGCGCGTTTTAGAACGCGCCGGGGTGTTTTGGTATGCACTTGGGCTTAAAAGGCCCGCGACGGCGGAAACGAGGGGAGCGGGACAGCTGCGAACTGCCCGGCTCCCCTCATTTCTCTCTTCACACGCGCGCCTCACGGAGGGATGGTTTCCCGGCAGGGAAAGTCAAAAGACGGTTACAGCAGACTGTCGAAAACCCCCGCAGGGTTTTTCCACAAGCTGGGTTACAGGTTGGGAAATTCCCGGCGGACATAGCTGCTTTTCCGCAGGGCCAGCACCAAAATGGTGGACACGGCGACACCAAAGGCCGCCTGGACGAAGTTGCTGGGCAGTCCCGCGGCACTGCCGGCAAAGCTGCCCAACAGCAGCGCGTCAAACAGCCAGTAGCCCACCACCATGGGAATTTCTCCCACAATACCGGTGAGGAGCACGCCGCCGGTTTTATCCTTTGCCACCCGGTACAGCCACCCGGCCACCAGACCCATGATGGCCTTGATCACCAGGGTTGCCGGGGCGTACACCGCATAGCCGGAGAGAATGTCCGCCATCATCGGCCCCATGCCCCCGGCCACCGCGCCGTAAACCGGCCCCAGTAAATAGGCCCCCAACAGCACCACCGTGTCGCCCAAATTCATATAGCCGCCGGTGGGAGAGGGGACCCGCAGAACCATCGTCGCCATACAGCCCAGGGCCGCCAACAGCCCCGTCATCACCAGCAGCTTGACCTTGCTCAGGCCCGCGGCGGGGGTAGAAAGTGTTTTCTCCATGTTTGTGCCTCCCGAAACTTTGATAGTGCTATCCTAGTCCCTTTGTGATATGATTGAAATACCCAAAACGTGTCATTTTTATAAGACCAGATTTTACCTGACGGAGGAGGAATTTCATGCTGACCTATCCCTTGGAGGAACGGGGGACACTGCCCCTGTACGAATACCTGTACCGCCGCATTCGGGCGGATATTTTAAACGGCGTGCTCTCAGAGGGGGAACGGCTGCCCTCCAAGCGCAGTCTGGCGGAGCATTTGCACGTCTCCGTCATCACCGTGGAGGGGGCCTATGCCCAGCTTGCGGCGGAGGGCTACGTATACACCGCCAGCAAGCGGGGGGTGTTTGTCTCCCGGGTGGAGCGGCCCGCCCCCGGGCCACTCCCGGTGTCCCATGGGCCGGAGGCGGTTCCCATTTCCTGGAAATTGGATTTGAAAAGCAACCAGATTGACGCGGGCCGCTTCCCCTTTGCCACCTGGTCCCGGCTCACCCGGCAGGTGCTCTCGGAGGAGGACACCGCCCTGCTCTCCCCGGTGCCCCATCCGGGTCTGCCCGCCCTGCGCCGGGCCATTGCCGACGATTTGCGGGATTACCGGGGGCTCTCCGTCTCCCCGGAACAGATTGTGGTGGGGGCGGGGGCGGAATATTTGTATTTGCTGCTGGTGCAGCTCCTGGGCCGGGAGGCGGTTTTTGCCGTGGAGGACCCGGGCTACCCCAAAATCCGCCAGGTCTACCGCAAATGCGGGGCGCTGTGCCGCCCGGTGCCCCTGGATGAACAGGGCCTGCGGGTGGACGCGTTGGGGCAAACCGGGGCCACGGTGGCCCACCTCTCCCCCTCCCACCACTACCCCACCGGGGTGGTGATGCCCATTGGCCGGCGGCAGGAGCTGCTGCGCTGGGCGGAGGAGCGGGACGGCGTGATTATCGAGGACGACTATGACAGCGAGTTCCGTTTTTCCGGTCGCCCCATCCCGCCTCTGGCTAGCATTGACGGCGGCGGGCGGGTGATTTACATGAACACCTTCTCCCAGACCATCGCGCCGTCTATGCGGGTGGGATTTATGGTGCTGCCCCCCCGGCTGTTGGCGGAATATCGCCGGGAACTGGATTTTTACGCCTGCACCGTCCCCGCCATGGAACAGCACGTGCTGGCCCGCTTTCTCGCCGGGGGGCAGTATGAACAGCACTTAGCCCGGATGCGAAACGAGTATCGCCAGCGGCGGGCCTTGGTGCTGGAGGCCTTTCGCGCCAGTGCGTTTGCCCAGCGAATCTCTATTTCGGAGCAGGGGGCGGGACTGCATTTTCTCCTGCGGCTGGACACCCGGCGGAGCGACGAGACGCTGAAAGCCCGGGCGGAGGACCTGGGGGTGCGGCTGAGCTTTTTGTCGGAGTATGCCGCCGTGGCGGACCCCTCCTTTGCCCACACGCTGGTGGTGAACTACGCGGGGCTGGACCCCAGGCGTCTGCCGGAGGCCATGGCGCTGCTATCGGAGGTTTTTGCGGACGGAACCGCCGTCGGCTGAGACGATTTGCCGGAGACTGCAAACCAATTTGCGCAGTAAGCTTGCCGGCACCCTCTACCCGGGCAATCAATTGCGATTGGGTGGTGGGCGCAACGAAAAACGGTCAGGAGCAACAGGCGAGAA
>JAVVPH010000276.1:0-2507 GCA_036655835.1 Oscillibacter sp. | reverse complement strand
GTTTTTGAAACTTTTCACGGGTTTCAAAAACTGGCCTCAGCGTGTCGAAAAGGCTTTTTCGACACGATGAGGCCCTTGATTTTTTATTTGCAGACCACTTTTCGGCCCTCGCTCCAAACCTCTCGGATGGCGTTTTCCTGGCGGAGATACACACAGCGGGCCAGACGCTCCTCCACGGTGAGGGGGTGGGGCTGGAACAACTGGCTGTCGTCCAGGACGATGGCGTGGAGCGGGTCGCCCAGGGCGAAGCCGTCCCCGCCGCCGAAAAAGCGGCTCCCGGCGGTGGTGCCCAAAAACCAGCCCTCCGCCACGGTGAGAAAGTCGGTATTCCAATCGTCCATCATCCGCCGGGCCTTGGACGCGCGGATGGCAGAGGCAATCACGTCAAACATATGCAGCTCGTCGCCCCCGGCGATGTCACTGCCCAGGGCCACCTGCACGCCCTCGTTCAGCATCTGGCGGATGGGGGCCACGCCGGAGCAGATATTTTGGTTGGAATCCGCGCAGTGGACCACGGTGACGCCGCTTTTTTTCATGGCGGCCCGCTCCCGGGCGTCGCACCACACGCAGTGGGCCATGACGGTGCGCTCATTCCAAAGGCCCGCGTTGGCGTAAGTCTCCCAGTACTGCGCGCACTCCGGGTGCAGCTCTTTGACCCAGGCAATTTCCCCGCTGTTTTCCGACAGGTGGGATTGAATCGGCAGGTCCCGCTCCGCTGCCAGTTTTCCCAAAAAGGTCAGCAGCTTGTCGGTGCAGGAGGGGGTGAACCGGGGGGTGAGCATGGGCTTGATGTGGCGGAAATCCTGGCACTCGTCCAACCAGCGCAGGGTTTCCAGCATGGATTCCTCGGTGGTTTCCTGAAGGTCGGGACTGCCGTTGCGGTCCATATTCACCTTGCCCACGTAGCCGGTGACACCGGCGTTTTCCAGCTCCTCCATCAAAATCAAGGTGGCGGGGCGGTGGAGGGAGGAGAACATACACACCCGGGTGGTGCCGTTTTCAATCAGCTCCCGGGCCAGACGGCGGTAGACCTCCCGGGCGTAGCCCTCGTCGGAAAACCGGGCCTCGGTGGGGAAGGTATAGGCGTTGAGCCAGTCCAGCAAAGGCAGGTCCATCCCCATTCCCAGCATGGGATACTGGGGCGCGTGGAGATGCAAATCCGCGAAGGATTGCAAAATCAGGCAGTCGCCGTGGTCCTCCACGGGAACACCGGCGTACCGCGTCGGCAATTGGGGGTGGATGCCGGCAATCCGCCCGTCCTCCAGCACCAGAAAGCCCTGCTCGGTGATGTCCAGTTTGCCCAACGCGGGGGCGGAGACAATGTTGCCCTTTAAAATAGTGGTCATGTTCTGCACCTCTTTCTCCAGTCGTTGATACAAACGAAAAGAGCGCCTGTCCGGCAGGGCTTCCCCTCCGTACAGACACCCATAGCAGGGCCTTTTGGCGGCCCGGTAGAAACTTTCGCACCATGTGGACCGGTGGGTCCCGCGAAATTATATGAGTTCTTTTCAATTGTGCCTTTTAGTATACACTCTTTTTTCCCCGACTGCAAGCCCTGTCACCGTTTTTCCCCCGCCGCTTATACTGGCATACGGGCGATGCGTCGCTTGAAGCAAGGAAAAGGCGGAGAGATTCATGTTACTGGCAATCAAATGGGCGGCGGCAGGCACCCTTTTCACGTTTTTGATGACGACACTGGGGGCCGCCATGGTATTTTTTTTCGCGGGGGAGCCAAAGCCCCGTTTTCAGCGGGCCATGCTGGGCTTTGCCGCCGGGGTGATGGTGGCGGCATCGGTTTGGAGTCTGCTGCTTCCGGCCATCGAGCAGGCAAGCGGGGAGGGCAGATGGCCCGGTTGGCTGCCCGCCGCAGGCGGGATGCTGTTGGGGGTGGTGTTTTTATCGGCACTGGACGCGCTGCTGCCCCGGCTGCGCAAAAAGCGGGAAAACCAGAGCGCCGATTGGCGGCAGACCACGCTCCTGGTCACGGCCATCACCCTACATAACGTGCCGGAGGGCATGGCGGTGGGTCTGGCCTTTGCCTTGGCGGCCCAGGGGGAGGGCCTGGCAGGTGCCACGGCGCTGGCACTGGGCATCGGCATCCAGAATTTTCCCGAGGGCGCGGCCATTTCCCTGCCCCTGCGCCAACAGGGCTGGTCCCGGCCCAGGGCCTTTATCGGCGGCGCGCTGTCCGGCATTGTGGAGCCGATTTTCGGCATTTTGGTGGTGCTGGCGGCGGCGGGGGTACGGCCGCTGATGCCGTGGCTGCTGAGCTTTGCCGCCGGGGCCATGCTTTACGTGGTGGTGGAGGAGCTGATCCCCCAGGCCCACAGCCGCACCGGCACCTGCGGCTTTGTACTGGGCTTTCTCATCATGATGGTGCTGGACGTGGCCCTGGGCTGATGGCTCCCCCAAAATTACAAATCTCAAAAAAGTGCCAAGGTGCGGGGACTGCATAGCAGTCCCCGCACCTTGGTTTGTCAAATGCACGGCAGCTGTCCGGTCACGGC
>JAVVPH010000275.1:0-2516 GCA_036655835.1 Oscillibacter sp. | reverse complement strand
CGTTCGTAATAAAAAATTAGTTGCTGTATCAGCCCGGCAAAACCGGCGTACCGCTCCATTGGGAAACCGTCTGAAAACTCCCGGTCTAGCACTCGGCGGATCCAGGTATCTACCGGGAACGCCTCTAGGTGTCCCATACCGTACAGTAGGACGCAGTTTGCCACCTTTTCGCCTATGCCTTGCACGGACTTCAAAACATTTTTGGCCTCGTTGTAGTCCATGGCCTCTATGGCGGTGATCGGCAGGGCACCGGCCATAACGCTGTGGGCTAACGCCGCTATATACTTGTCCCGGTAGCCCAGTCCCAGCCCGGCCAGCTCTGCCACGTCCGTCAGCGTCTCCGCCTCCGGGAATGTGTAATATTGCTCACCCGTCGGGGTGGTGATCAACTTCCCGAACCGGCGGCACATGGCTGCCAGTGTGGCCTTGATCCTGGGAATGTTGTTATTTTGGCTGACCATAAAGCTGACCATGGTTTCCCATGCCGGTTGGTGTAGGATCACCATTCCGTTGGCAGCTGCCGCCGCCCTGGACAGGTAGGCCGCTGGGCCGTCCCGCTCCGCCCATGTGGCAATCGCCGCCCAATATTCCGGGTATGCGTCTCCCACGCCGAAATAATACTGCCAGAACGCGGCCTTGTTCTCCGGGCACCGAACCGCCAAAAGATCCGGCGCAACGTGCCAGGCCGTGCAAAACTGATCCCCCGCAGGGATGGCGTACTTTTCAGGCCCCAGGCGTTGCCAGCGGAAAACTTGACCGCTCTCTGCGATCTGGTCCAGGTCAAAATGGGTTGCCTGCCACACAAACGTGGCCGTTCTCTCGCTTTTCATATGGCGTCGCCTCCAAAGCAGTCAATGGCTTTGCCTCCGAAACAATCCATGTCGTAGCAAATACGTTTCCCGACGTACTGGCACCACGTCCATTCCAGCATGGCACCCTGGCTTTCCCGGTAGCCTGGGAGAAATAACGCCACGTCCGCCGCCTCCATCATGGCAAAGCACACCCGCATATAGTCAGCGCGGGACAGGCCCGCCGGCTGTGTGGCTGGGTTCAGTGCGATGTGGCCCGCCTCTGTCAGTTTCTGCGCCGCCTCTTGAAATTTGGCTTTGTAACGCTTATCCCCGGCAATGCTCCCGGCTATGTAAATCTTCATCAATTTTCCCCCTTGCGTTATTCGTTAAAAATCTCAAAATATTCTTGGTACGGGTATCCGCTGATTTCATGCCACCCACTCCGGCAGGTGGCGCCGTCGTCGAACTTATAGAGCAATGCGCCTTTGCGGGCTTTGGGATCCTTTTTCCATGTGGAGCACACGGTGGGGGTATAGATAATTTCCGGCTTGTCCATGTTTTGAGTTGTGCTATACCGTTTTCCCCTGCGCCCTAATTCCCGGTATTTCTGCATGGTGGATCTGCTTTCTTTTACCAGATAGGCCGCCAGTTTGAAATGGTTGCCCCTCTGGTCCAGCGGCTTGAAACTGATACCTCCGCCGCCCCTGGGTACATTCTCCCACGCCTCGGTGATGATCTCCGGGTCCATGCGGCTAATCACGACATGCAGGTGGGGGTTTGTCATGCGTTTGGTTTCAATCACCACAACGGCCTTATACTTGATCCCCCGTGCCTTGCAAATCTTCCGCATATTGCGTAGGAACGCCGCCTTATCGTCTAGCACTTCCTGAAATGTGCTGTCCTTGACGTAATAGTGCAATACGGCGTGGAGATCGCGATAGGCAAAATTGGCGTTGAGGTCCCACCGCAGATGTTCCTCGGCCACCCGCTCGTTTATCTTTGCCTGTTGCTCTGACGTGGTGTTGTGGTTTGCCTCCCGATGGACGCCCTTGGTATGTACCCGGAATGATTGCATTTTTCTATGTTCGACGGTTCGGCCAGCTTTCACCCTCCTATGGACATAGGCCATGGTGTACCCTCCTTTTGGGTTACTGGTCACTTTACTAATTGCTCTTACCGGTGCTTAACGGGGCGTTATCCCCGTGCTTTTTTGCTTGCGAACCATCCGGGAATATGCTATAATATAAATATCCCGGACGGTTGCAAACCGCCGCATATATGACCACCTGCGCCGTGTTGACAGCACCGGGCGCAGGTGGCTTTTTTATCTCTTTGGTGCGAATTCCTCCAGCATTTCCCACACGTCGCCCATGTGTTCCTGGCTCACGATCTTAAAACGGCCCGGCTTACCCTCCAACGGCTCCACAGCGAAGTGCAGGGAGGCGGCTACACATTCCGGTACTCTGATCCTTTTTTCCATCTGTTTTGTGTAGGTGGTCTTGTCCGCCTGATAGGCCATAAACTCCTGGAATTCTTCCGCCGTCATTTTTACATTTATTTCCATACTTGTTTCCCCCTAAATTTCCATGTGCTAAATACGGTAATTAGCACCCCCCCCCGCAAATAGGTTTAGCTGTGCAGCGTGGGCGGCGTATCGTTCTTCTTGGGCAGCAAAATATTCCTTGTCTACTTCAAATCCTATAAAGTCCAATCCGGCGTCATGTG
>JAVVPH010000274.1:1005-2542 GCA_036655835.1 Oscillibacter sp. | reverse complement strand
ATGGAGGTTTGAAGGCGGACGAAGTCCTCGTACTTCACGTAGGTATCCCGGATGCGGGCGGATTCCCGGACATTGGACCGCTGGAGGTCCTCAAGCGACTGCTTTAAGCGATCCAGCTCCCGAATGAGACGGCGGATAAAAAAGCCCAGACAGGCGGTGACCAGACCGAAGCCCAACGAAAAAATGTTGTCTAAATTCACGATACGCACTCCTTTTCTTGTTTCCTTTCAGCGTAGCGCGATGGGGGAGTTTGGGCGATGGAAGGGGTTCTCGGGAGAAGTCGTTCTATAAAGGGGGGCCGAGGGAGGAAAGTTGCACGGAGCAGTGCGCCGGTGAAAATATTTGCGCAAAAATAAAGACGCAAGCCGGAATTGTGAACGGATTTTTGATTCGACAGGGGGGCGGAATTGTGGTAAGATAGAACGAAAAAAATAAAAAAGAGGGCGGAAAACCGCCCTTGGATGGGGATTTGATGGGATTTTTTGCGACTACGGCGGGGAAGCTGCTGATGACCTTCGGCATTGCCATGACGCCGATTTTGGAGCTGCGGGGAGCCATTCCCGCCGGCATTGCCGCCGGGCTTTCGCCCTGGGTGACGTTTTGCGTGTCGGTACTGGGCAATATGCTGCCGGTGCCCTTTATCCTGCTGCTGATTCGCCGGATTTTTGACTGGCTTCGCCACACCAAGACCATGGGCCCCCAGATTTTGCGCTTGGAGACGCGCGCCCACATCAAGGGCCGGATGGTGCGGAAATACCGCACGGCGGGGCTGATTTTACTGGTGGCCGTCCCCCTGCCCGGGACCGGCGCCTGGACCGGCGCACTGGTGGCGGCCCTGCTGGATATGCGGCTGAAAACCGCCTTTCCCGCCATTTTGGCCGGGGTCATGATTGCCGGCGGACTGGTGATGGGACTGACCTGCGGAGTGATTCACCTAGCGGGGTGAGAGGACCCGGGGGACGCGAGAACCCGGGGGATGCAGGGGACGCGGGGACGCAGAGGACGCGAGGACGCGGAGGACTCGGAGGACGCAGGGGACTTGTGGGAGCGGGACGCATGAGGACGACGGGCGGACAGGGTTCGCCCCAGAGAGGCGGGAGACGATGTTTGCGATTGCGGCCATGGGCTATGTGGGGATTTTTGTGTTTTGCCTTGCCTTTGCGGTGATGGTGCCGGTATTTTTGGTTGGAGTGTTATTGGTTATTTACATGGCTCCCTACCTTTTATGGGTGGGGGGCAAACAGCAGGTGGGGCAGTATATGGACCGGAAGGACGAGGGCTTTTTTACCAGTCTCAAGCACGCCACCCAGCTTTATATGGCATGGATCTTGCATCGAACGCCCCACGCTTGAGGGCGGCACAGGCTGTCGATTAACCACAATGCGCTGTAAGAGGAATCGGGGGGTGGCGGCCTCATCCGTCCAGTGTGCGCACTGGCCACCTTCCCCAAAGGGGAAGGCAACGAAGTTGCCTCAGCCTGTCAAAGAACCACAATGTGCCCGGGAATTGGAATGCTGCGACGGTGATTTGCCTGGGG
>JAVVPH010000274.1:565-995 GCA_036655835.1 Oscillibacter sp. | reverse complement strand
AGGATAGCTCTGAAGCGCCGCCGGGGGCGGAAGCAGCGAGGGGCTATCGAAGCAGCGGCGCAATTGGCGGGTGGTGAAGTGCCCGGGAATTGGAATGCCGTGACGGTGGGCATGGGACAAAGTCTGGAAAATGGAATCGGTTTTGCGAAGCGCTTCCCGTGAGGGGAGCGCTTTTTTTCTTTAGACTGAGGGAAGTAGACAAAAAACAGTCAAAACAAATACAGGAGGTTATATTATGGCATTTGATTACGCAAAGGCATATCAACAGTTCATCGACGAGGAGATGACAGCCCATTCCGCCACCGCTTGGATGATTCCCGAGGTGGGCAAAGTGCGCTTTACCGGCGGTCGAGACGTGGAGATTTCCACCCTATCCACCACCGGTCTTGGCAGCTATCACGCCGACAAGGCCGACGGCTCCGCCTATCCC
>JAVVPH010000274.1:286-516 GCA_036655835.1 Oscillibacter sp. | reverse complement strand
GCAACGTTTGGAAGGCCTATCCCATGACCATGGACCGAGGCGTGAAGTTCTCTCTGGACCGCACGGACCCCAGTGACTCCGGCTTTATCGTCACCGCTGAAAACGTGATTCGGGAATTTGCCCGGAACGCTCTGGTGCGGGAGCAGGACAGCTATCGCATCAACCGCCTGTACACCCTTGCGGCGGCTGACACGGCCCACAAGGCCACCCACATCCTCTCGGCGGACCTG
>JAVVPH010000274.1:0-241 GCA_036655835.1 Oscillibacter sp. | reverse complement strand
CACCGTCAGCGGCCTGTTGCAGGCGGTACGGGACGACGCGGAGGCCACAGAGGGCTTTGTGGCTCTGGTGAGTCACAAAAACAAGACCGCTTTCTTGGAGGCGGCCGCCGGGACCTACCATGACGTGACCTTTGGCAACTCGGTTTCCATCAACGGCGTGGTTTACGAAAACGTGATGCTACTGGACGATTTGCCCTGCATTTTCGTGCCCCAGAGTCGGATGCAGTCCGCCATCACCGTC
>JAVVPH010000273.1:0-2553 GCA_036655835.1 Oscillibacter sp. | reverse complement strand
CCACGTCGCCCACCGCCACAAAGTCCCGCACCACGCCGCTTTTGGTGTCCTGCATGGCGCGGGACCACTCGCCGGCCAGTTGTTGGCTTCGCTCCTGCGCCATACCGCGCGCCTCGTCGCCGCCCTTGCACGTCACGGCAAAGCGCACATTGCCGCAGCGCTCCCAGTTCACCCCGATGGTGTGGTAAATCTTCATCAAAATATCCGTCATAAAGGGCAGCGACCGCAGCAGCGACACGCCGTAAGGGCTGTTTGCCTCCGGATGCAAGGGTGTGAACAGCAACAGGCTCTGCCAGGGCAGCGGGCAAAATTTTCCCTGTTCATCCGCCCCGCAGAGCGTAAATTCCAAGGGACTGTCACCCTCCTGAATCTCAATGTCCTCCGCCCGTCCGCACAGCAGCGCGGCAATTTCCCGCCCGCCGGGACGGACCACCATCTCCCCCACTGCCCGGCCGCAGGTCAGGAGCGAATCCAAATAGCAGCCCAAAAACGCGTTGATGCCCCGCTGTCCTCTTCCCGTGGGTACCGTCCGCAAAAATTCTTCCAAACCCGCCTGGGCCCGGGGATCGGCGCAGACAGCCGTCACGCCGCCGGTCATGTGGACCAGCTTGTAAATGGCGGCGTCCACCACCGGCACCGCCTCCCGCACCGCCTGATAGAGCTGAATTTCCCCATTGCGCAGCGGCGCGTAATCCCCCAGTATTCCAAAGGGATGCCGCTCCCGACTGCGCAGCTGCACGGAAGTTGCCGCCGCCGGCTCCCGCCTGTTAAAAAATTTCATGGTCCATTTGTCCTCCTTCAGAAATATCCTCTCCTTCTCCGTCTAGGCCTTTCCTCCGTAAAAAGCCCTTCGGACCGCCGCCGGGTAACCGGCGCTCACGCCCGCCGCTCCACCCAGGTCGCCGCGAAATCGCCGCCTCGCGCCCCCGCCACCCGCATGGCAAAATAGCGCATTTCGTCCATGGCGTGGTCGTTTTCCTTCCGGGGCGCGTCCTTGCCGCTGTGCTGGTCCCAGCAGTAAAGCTCCATCTCCCGCAGACAGTCCCCGCAGCCTTTGCAAAGCACCATGCGTCCGCTCCGCAGAGCCTCCGCCGTGGTGCGGATGCCGTCGGCCACGTCGTTGTCCGCCTTCACCACCCGAAAGCCCTCCCGCCGCACCGTCTCAATAAAGCTGGCCGCCGACGGGTCCACGATGACCTCCTCAATCTCCCGGTCACCCACCAGCCTGCGCAAATCGGCGGCATATTCCGCGTCGGTTTTCTGCCGTCCCACCCGCCGGGAGTTGTAGTAATACTCCTCCGTCCGGTACCAAATTCCATCCACCAGCCCCCACAGCCCAAAGGAGGCCGGATTGGCCGTGCCGTAGTCCACGGACACCCGCCACTGTTCAAAGGGCCCCTCCGGCGCCTCCGGGCAATCCCGCTCCCGGTCAAAAAAGTCGTAGACCAGTCCCTGGGCCACCGTCCATTCCCCCAGCACAAAACGCCGGTAAAAAACGCCGGAATAGGAGTTGCGATACCGCGCTCGAATCCGGGGTGTCAGGGCCGGATTGTCCTCCATGGTAAAATGGAAGTACCGTGCCCGCCGGGCCTCCGCCTTTAAAATCCACTCCTGATAAAACCAGTGGTGGGGTGTCTCCGGGTTGCAGTTAAACCACAATCGGCTCCCCGCCACACTGCATCGGGCGCAGGCCTGCTCCACAAAACTGCGGGGCATCAGCGCCACCTCGTCCAGTAGCACCCCCGCTAGCGTGCTGCCCTGAATCAGCGCAGCGCTGGACTCGTCCCGTCCGCCAAACAGGAGAAAGCGATTCTCATGGCCCAGATAGCGCACAAGCAGCAGATTTTCCGACCGCTTCTCCCGAATCCGCATTCCCTGCCGGCGGAGATAGGGTGCCAGCTCCGTCAGCAAATTTCGCCGCAGGGACACGATGGTTTTCCCGCACAGGCCAAATTGCTGTCCGTTAAAGCAGCTCATGGCCCATAAAAAGTAAGAAACGCCCATGGAAAAGGTCTTTCCGCTGCGCACCGCGCCGTCGCAAATCACCGCCTCCCGCCCATCCGGGCGGCACCACCAAGTCAGTACCTGCCGCTGCTTGGGTGAAAACTGCATCCTGTCAATCGTTGTCTCCGCTCCCCTCCGCCGGGAACTCCGCCGCCTCCGCCAATGCGCGCAGCAACTCCTCCGTCCCCGGATTGCCGCCGTCCTCCAGCGCGGCGCTCAGGGCCTCCAGCGCCCGGATGCGGTCGATGAATTTAATTTCCACGCCGCCCTTATCCGTCACCTTCAGCTCCGCCACGGCGGATAGATCCAACCCCTCCGGGTCTGTCTCCCCCCGGCACAGCGCCAGCCGCGCCGCGTCGTTGGCCCGGCCAAAAGCCAGCTCCGCCAGGCGGCGCACCGCGTCCTCCCGCAAAATTTGACTGCTGACCGTCTCCCGCATTTTCTCCAGTCTCTCCCGCACCGCTTGATTTTCCAGCAGGGCGTATCCATCCCCGCCCCCGCTCTCCCGGGCCGCCCGCTCCGGGTTCATGGTTCGCAGATAGGCCAAAC
>JAVVPH010000272.1:0-2565 GCA_036655835.1 Oscillibacter sp. | reverse complement strand
GTGGGACATGCTGGAGGAGTTCATGCCCAAAAAAGGATAAAAGAAAACCACCTGCGCCCGGTGCTGACAACACGGCGCAGGTGGCATATAAAGCAGCGGCTTCACCGCCTGGAGATACCTATATTATATCATCCCCCAGGACGGTGTGCAAGCCAAAAATTTCAACGGGGCTATGGCCCCGTAAGCGCCGGTAAGAGCAATTACTAAAGTGACCAGCAGCCCAAAGGAGGGGTACACCGTGGCCTATGTCCACAGGCGGGTAAAAGCTGGCCGCACCGTCGAACACAGGAAAATGCAGTCATTCCGGGTTCACACCAAAGGGGTAAAGCGGGAGGAAAACCACGGGACCACATCGGACAAGCAGGCCAAGATCAACGAACGGGTGGCAGAGGAACACCTGCGTTGGGATCTCAACGCCAATTTTGGGCATCGGGATCTCCATGCTGTCCTCCACTACTACGTCAAGGATAGCAGCTTTGAGGAGATCCTGGCAGACAAGGCGGCATTTCTCCGCAACCTGCGGAAGATCTGCAAGGCGCGGGGGATCAAGTATAAGGCCGTGGTGGTCATAGAAACCAAACGCATGACCAACCCCCATATTCACGTCATAGCCAGCCGCATGGACCCGGAGATCATCACCGAGGCGTGGGAGGAAGTGCCCAGGGGCGGCGGTGGTATCAGCTTCAAGCCGTTGGACCGCCGGGGAAACCATTTCAAACTGGCGGCCTATCTGGTCAAGGAAAGCCGATCCACCATGCAGAAATACCGGGAATTGGGCCGCCGTGGCAAGCGGTACAGCAAAACCCAGAATATGGACAAGCCGGATGTGACATACACCCCGGTGGCGTCCTCCTCCTGGCGGAAAGATCCAAAAGCCCAAAAGGGCGCCCTGCTTTACAAGTTCGACGACGGCGCCATCTGCCGGAGCGGGTGGCATGAAATCAGCGGTTACCCGTATCAAGAATATTTCGAGGTTTTCAACGAATAGGAGGGCACGACAATGAAGATTTACATAGCCGGGAGAATTGCCGGGGACAAGCGCTATAAAGCCAAATTCCGGGAGGCCGAGCGGAGACTGACCGAGGCGGGCCATGTTGCCCTGAACCCGGCCACACAGCCGGCCGGCCTGTCCACCGCTGATTATATGCGGGTATGTTTTGCTATGATGGAGGCGGCGGACGTGGTGCTGTTCCTCCAGGACTACCAGGAGAGCCGGGGCGCCATGCTGGAGTGGTCCTGGTGCCAGTACGTCGGGAAACAGACCTGCTATGATCTGGCCTGTTTTGGAGGTGACCGCGGGTGAGCCGGGCACAGATTGATATTTTGACCGAAAAGATTGTGGACAGCTTCGCCGGAGGTGGTGGGGCGTCTACGGGGATGGAACTGGCCACGGGGCGGGCGGTGGACATAGCGATCAACCATGACCCGGACGCCATCCTGATGCACAAAACCAACCACCCGCACACCAAACACTACCAGGCAAGCGTGTGGGACGTGGACCCGGTGGAGGTATGCCACGGCAGCCCGGTTGGCCTGGCCTGGTTTTCACCGGACTGCAAGCATTTCAGCAAGGCCAAGGGCGGAAAGCCCGTGGACAGGAACATAAGGGGCCTGGCGTGGATTGTTCTTCGGTGGGCCGGGAAAGTTCATCCCCGTGTGATCATCCTGGAGAACGTGGAGGAGTTCCAAACATGGGGACCGGTTCGGCGGGGCCATCCGGTAAAATCAAAGGCTGGCCAGACGTTCCACAAATGGCTGGGACAGCTGGAGGCCCTGGGGTATGCCATCGAGTGGCGGGAACTGGTGGCGGCGGATTACGGAGCGCCCACCACGCGCAAGCGGTTTTTCTTGATCGCCCGCCGGGATGGAAAGCCCATTGTGTGGCCGGAGCCTACCCACGCGCCGGCAGACAGCCCGGAGGTAAAAGCAGGGACAAAAAAGCCATGGCGCAGCGCGGCGGAGATCATCGACTGGAGCCTACCAACGCCGTCTATTTTCTCCACACGGGAAGAAATCAAAGCCCAATATGGCATAGCGGCCCAGCGACCCCTCCGACCTAATACCATGCGGCGGGTGGCCCGTGGCGTGGACAAGTTTGTGATCAAAACCGCCAACCCGTTTCTGGTGATCGTCAACCATGCCGGAGAGTTCCGGGGGCAGGATATGGGGGAACCACTCCAGACCATCACAGCAAAGCACGGGTACGGTGTGGCCCACCCCGTCATGGCCCCGCTGACCATGCACAACAATGAGAACGCTATGGGAACGTCCATCACCGCCCCGATCAACACCATCACAGGCAGCGGCGCGGGCGGCCACCAAATGCTGATCACCCCAACGCTGGCCGCCATTGGACGGACGGGCGGCGGGGACCGCTGCCGGAGCGTCGAGGACCCGACCCACACCCAGGTGTCAAAGGCGGAGGAGTGCGTGGTGTGCCCAGCCATGATCCAGTATCACACCGAGCAGACCGAGCGGGTCCGGGGCCAGGCCGTCACGGATCCCATTATGACCATTGACGCCTCCAACCGCTATGGCGTGGCGGCGGCCACACTGACCAAGTAT
>JAVVPH010000271.1:0-2572 GCA_036655835.1 Oscillibacter sp. | reverse complement strand
TCGGGCCGGGGCAGAGCCTTTTACTGCTGATTCTAGCCTGTCTTGTGGGCATTTTAGCCGCCGCGCTGGGCAAAAAGTGGCATCGGGCCATCCCCTTTGGGCCGTCCTTAGCGGTGAGCGCGTGGATGGTGACCCTATGGGGGCCGGGGCTGGTGGCGTGGTATTTGGGATTTTTTGCGTAAGAACCATGGACGAGAGTACGGATTGCCACGCCATTTTGCGAAATGGCTCGCAATGACAAGGATTGATATTTTTTCAAAGAATAGCCGCAGGGGCGGCGAAAGGAGCGGGTTATGTCGAACACCAAATTAGGCTTCGACCTGGGCGCATATTCCCTCAAGATGGCCCAGTGCGGCGCCAACGGCGCAGAGCGCACGGCGGTAGCGCCGTTGCCGGAGAATCTGGTGCAGGACGGGCGGATTCTCTCCTACGAGGCCATGTCGGATTTTCTCAAAAAAGCCGTGGCGGAAAACAGACTTTCCGGACGGCGGAACGCCTGCGTGGTGCTCCCTGCGGGGACTGCCTTTTTGCGGCGGCTGACCATGCCCGCCATGACGGAGGAGCAGCTGCAGTTTAACCTGCCCTTTGAATTTCGGGACTACGCGGAGCAGGGCAAGGACCGGTTTTTTTACGATTATACCGTTTTGAGCGTTGCCCATGACACCAGCGGCAAGGTTTCCGAACTGGAACTTTTGGCGGCGGCAGTCTCCAAGGAGACTATCGCGGAGTATCGGGATATGTTCCGCCGGGCGGGGATGAAGCTGAAGGTGGCGGTGCCCGCCGAGTGCGCCTACACCAATCTGCTGCGGGAGCATCTGGCGATGGACGGCAAAAAAACCAGCCCTACCGCCGGACACTGCATCATCAATTTGGAGCACAGCGCCACCCATGTGTGCATTTTCACCGGCAGCCACTATGAGACTTCACGGGCCATCGACATGGGGTGCGCGGACATTGACAGGGCCATCGCCGCCCACTGCAACGTGGACGAGCACATCGCCCAGACCTACCGCAAGAGTAACCACGAAAACGTGCTTTCACAGGAAGCGGTGCAGGACGTCTGCGGGGACATTGCCGTGGAAATTATGAAGGCGCTGAATTTTTACAGCTTTAATAACGGCGGCAACGCGCCGGAATACATCTACTACTGCGGAGACGGGGCGGACATCCAGCCGCTGATTCACTCCATCGCCCTAGCCGTGGGCACAGAGCTCCGCAGTATTGACGAGCTGATGCCGATTTCCCCCAAGGTGGCGGCGGCGGATGCCGCGCTGTGCTCCTTGGCCATCGGCATTACGCGGCAGTAAGGGGGCGGCAGGATGAAAAATTCAGGAAAACAGCTCCCCTCAAAAAGCACCATGAACCTCATGATGAAGGAAAAATCCACCTACAGCCCGGGCAGAGTATTCTGGGGGCTGGCGGTGGTGATTCTCCTCTCGCTGGTGGTGGGGAAATTCGCCGTGGCCGACCGCATTGGGGACATTTATGACAGGCAGACCGCCCTTGCTGAAGTGGTGGCGGAAAACGGGCGCATGGCGGAGGAAGCCGCCGACTATGAAAAAATCTACGAGAAGTACAGCCAGTTTTCCTCGGGCTGGATGACGGAGGAGGAAAAGGCCCTCTACAGTCGGATGGATATTCTGGCGATTTTGGAGGGGCAGCTCATGGAGGCGGGACAGATTTCCCGCTTCTCCCTCGCCGGCAACGTCCTCTCCGTGGACTTTACCAACACCTCGCTGGGCACCGCCTCCGACTTAATGAGTAAGCTGAAGGAATTCCCCGAGGTGGTGGGTGTAGAGCTTTACACCGCCAACAATCAGGCCCATCAGGGGGAGAGCATCTCCCTGTCTATGACCATCACCTTCCAAAGCCAGAGTCCCGTTGGGAAAGGGGGCGAGGGTCAATGAATCTCTCCAAAGCCTTTACCCGCCGTGAGCGGGTGCTGCTGGTAATCATGAGCATTGTGCTGCTGTGCGGCGCGTATTTCTTCCTGGTTCATCAGCCTGTGGAGGCCCAAAAGGCCAACCTGATTGTCGCCGCCGCAGAGGCGGAAAATGAGCGGATTTTACTGGACGCCAAGGTGACCAAAATCGCGGAGATGGAGGCGGAATTGGCGGAGCTGCCCAAGGGCGCCGCACCCACGCCGGACTACGACAATCTGCAGCCCGTGGTGAACCACCTCAACGCCGTCATGGCGTCCACCTTGGACTACACCATGAGCTTTCAGCCGGTGGTGCTGCCCGAGGAGGGGCACATTGTCCGCAGAGCCATTGATATGACCTTCACCTGCAGCGACTATGCCGCCGCCCACGATATTATCTCTCAGCTCCACTACGGCCCCTTCCGCTGCCAGCTGGACAATCTGTCCGTCAGCGCAGAGCGGACGGAGGGCACGTCGGCAGACTACACCCCCGCCCTGCCGGTGAGCCAGACAGAGGTTTCCCTGACCATCACCTATTTTGAGAACAAATAACCGCTTTTGCAACACGCAAAGGGAGCACCCCCATTGGGGTGCTCCCTTTTTTATTTTTTAGATGCACTTGGTGGTCCAGTCCTCCACGTTCCAGACCAG
>JAVVPH010000270.1:1505-2573 GCA_036655835.1 Oscillibacter sp. | reverse complement strand
GATCGCCCATTATAAGAGCGTTAAAAACCTAGACGGGCTGATTTTGAACATGGCCACAAGGATTAAAACCAACGCCGGAGGCAAGAGCGTTACAACCGTTGCCGCCGCCCTCAATGTGCTGACGGACGCCGGCGTCATTAACAGCCCGGACTATTGGGCGGGAGCCTATACCAAGCTGGCCTATTTGGACGGGCTGATCATCAAGGCCGCCAACGCCCTGACGGCGGAATAGGAGGAACGCATGGAAAACGGGATCCGGGTGGGCAAAGTGTCCACCATTGACTATGCCGCCGGTACGGTGCGGATCGTCTACCACGACAAAGACGACGCCGTAACCGCCCCTATCCCGCTGCTGGCGGGTGAATACAATATGCCGCAGGTGGGCGACCAGGTAGTGGTGCTGCACCTATCCAACGGCAAGGAGGCGGGGCTGGTACTGGGCCGGACGTGGAGCGACAAGCACAAGCCGGCGGAGAGCGGCGCGGGGCTATATCGCAAGGAGCTGGACAGGGTGCCCGGCGTGGCCTTTTTACGCTATAAAATGGCAAAGCTGACACTAAAGGCGGCGGCCATCGTGGCAAGCGGCAACATGGAGGTGACGGGCGGGCTGATTGTGGACGGGAATTTGACTGTAAAAGGCAGCTTGACCGTGACCGGGGCCACTACCGCCACCACCGTGACCGCCGACAGTATCACCACCAGCGGCGACGTTGTAGCGGGGGGAACCTCCCTGAAAAACCACACCCACACCGACAGCATAGGCGGCAGCACGACGCCGCCCAAATAAGGAGGCCGTAGCGTGATTGGAACATTGGGCAAAAAAATCATTTTTGAAGTAAGCGACAAAAAGGCCATGACCTTTGGGGGCATGAGCCGCGAGGTAGCCGGACGCTGGGCGGAACATGAGGTGGCAGGCGTCAAGCCAAAGCCGGAGTTTTTAGGCCCCGGCAATCAAAAAATTACGCTGCCCGTTACGTTGTCGGCGGCCCTGGGGGTACGCCCACGCGCCATGCTGGACACCATTGCCGACATGGTGGAGCGGGGCACGGCGGAATATTTAATCATCGG
>JAVVPH010000270.1:0-1405 GCA_036655835.1 Oscillibacter sp. | reverse complement strand
AACATGGACTTTTTGGACATGCCGCCGGAGACAGCAAAGAGCCTGTACACGGCGGAGGTGGCCCAAAAGGTGGCCCAGTTTCTCCCCACCGTGCGGGTGCAAGAGGTTCAGTGGTCCAGCGGGGACGCCGGGCAAATTAAAAGCAAGGTGGTGATCACAAGTGCCTGATTTTACAGCAATTCAAAGCACACCAGACATTAGTTTTATTGATGGAAAAACCATTGATCAGGTGCGGGGGGAAATGGTGGCAGACTATGAGGCCGCCATGACCGCCTCCACCGGTGCGCCGTTCTCCCTGGATCGGGCGTCAGTACACAGAATGGAGCTGTACGCGGCGGCGGCGCAGATCTACCAGGCCATGCAATACATTGACCGAGCGGGTAAGCAAAACCTACTCAAATACAGCTATTCGGACTGGCTGGACAATGTGGGCCTACTCAAAAGCATTACACGCCTGCCGGCGGCGGCGGCAACCACCACCCTGCGGTTCACCCTTTCGGCGGCGCGGACGGTGGCAACGGGTATTCCGCAGGGCACCAGGGTGGCGTCCGGCGGGTCCGTGTATTTCGCCACGCGGGAATATGTGGAGATCCCGGCGGGTGGCACCACCGCAGAGGTGGCGGCGGTATGCACCACCACGGGCACCGAGGGCAACGGTATGGCCGTGGGGGAGCTTTCCACCATCGTGGATCCCGTGCCCTATGTCGCCGGGTGCAGCAACACCACGCCCAGCGAGGGCGGCGCGGAGATTGAGCAAGACAAGGACCTGGCAGAGCGCATTTATTTGGCCCCTGGTGCCTACTCTACTGCAGGCCCGGAGGATGGATATTTGTATCACGCAAAACGCTATAACGGCAACGTGGGCGACGTGGTAGCCACCAGCGACCAGGCGGCGGGCACGGTGGATATTGTTTTCCTCATGTCCGACGGCGCGGCACCGGGCAAAGAAATGATTGCCGGGTTACAGGGCTATTTGCGGGACGGGAATATCCGCCCCATGACGGATCTGGTCAAGGTATCCGCCCCCACCGAGGTGACCTATACCATCAACCTGACCTATTACATCAATCGCAGCGCGGGTGCCCAGGCGGTGGCGATACAAGAGGCGGTAAAAACCGCTGTATCGGACTATACCGTGTGGCAGCGCACCATAGGCCGGGATATTAACCCCTCTAAGCTGGTGGCCCTGGTCATGGCGGCGGGGGCAAAGCGGGTAACCGTGACCGCCCCCACCCACACCACCGTGGCGAGAACCGCCGTAGCGGCCCTATCCGCTGCCGCCGTAATCAGCTATGGAGGGCTAGAGGATGATTAAACTAAGCGGGAGCCGCTTCACGGACATTTTGCCGGAAAACATGGCGAGCCAGCCGGAGGCGCAGGCCTTTGCCACCGCCGTGGGGCAGCA
>JAVVPH010000269.1:0-2602 GCA_036655835.1 Oscillibacter sp. | reverse complement strand
CAGCATCTTTTTCAGGTACTGGCCCGTGTAGCTCTTCTCACAGGCGGCCACCTCCTCCGGCGTGCCGGTGGCGACAATGCCGCCGCCCTGGTCCCCGCCCTCGGGGCCTAAATCAATGAGGTAATCGGCGCATTTGATGACATCCAGATTGTGCTCGATGACCACCACGGTGTTGCCGGTTTCCACCAGACGCTGAAGCACCTCCAACAGCTTTCCCACATCGTCGGTGTGGAGGCCCGTGGTGGGCTCGTCCAAAATATAGATGGTCTGGCCGGTGGGGCGCTTGCTCAATTCCGTGGCCAGCTTCACCCGCTGGGCCTCGCCGCCGGAGAGTTCCGTGGAGGGCTGACCCAGCTTCACATAGCCCAGGCCCACGTCGCACAGGGTTTGCAGCTTCCAGGCGATGCGGGGCAGGGGGGCGAAAAACACCACCGCCTCATCCACGGTCATATTCAGCACCTCAGCGATATTTTTGCCCTTGTAGCGCACCTCCAGCGTCTCGCGGTTGTAGCGCTTGCCCTTGCAGACCTCGCAGGGGACAAAAATATCCGGCAGAAAGTGCATCTCAATTTTCAGCACGCCGTCCCCGGAGCAGGCCTCACAGCGTCCGCCCCGGACGTTGAAGGAAAACCGGCCCGGGCCGTAGCCCCGGCTTTTGGCCTCCTGGGTGGCGGCGAAAAGGTCCCGAATTTCGTTGAACACGCCGGTATAGGTGGCGGGGTTGGACCGGGGGGTGCGGCCGATGGGGCTTTGGTCAATGTCCACCACTTTATCCAGATATTCCATGCCCTCAATTTTTTCGCATTTGCCGGGATGGGCCTTCATGCGGTTCAAGTCCACACCCAGTTTTTTGAAGAGAATTTCATTCACCAGGGAGGATTTCCCGCTGCCCGACACGCCGGTGACCACCGTGAGTGTCCCCAGTGGGAAGGCAACGTCGATGTGCTTCAAGTTATTTTCCTGGGCCCCGATGACCTTCAAAAGCTTTCCGCTGCCCGGACGGCGCAGGGCCGGGACGGGAATTTTCCGTTTGCCGGAGAGGTACTGCCCCGTGAGGGAATTTGGGTTGGCCATCACCTCCTCCGGGGTGCCGGCAGCCACCACCTCGCCGCCGTGGATGCCCGCGCCGGGGCCGATGTCGATGAGGTAATCGGCGGCGCGCATGGTGTCCTCGTCATGCTCCACCACCAGGACGGTATTGCCCAAATCCCGGAGATGGCGCAGGGTTGCCAGCAATTTATCGTTGTCCCGCTGGTGCAGGCCGATGGACGGCTCGTCCAAAATATACAGCACACCCATCAGGCTGGACCCGATTTGGGTGGCCAGACGAATGCGCTGACTCTCGCCGCCGGAGAGGGTGCCCGCCGCCCGGCTGAGGGTCAAATACCCCAGGCCCACGGACTGCAAAAAGCCCAGGCGCTCTCGAATTTCCTTTAAAATGCGGTCCGCAATCAGGTGCTGCTGGGCCGTGAGGGTAAATTGCTCCATCCGGGCCAGTGCGTCCAGCACGGACAGTTCCGTGAAGGCGTTGATATTCATTTCCCCCACGGTCACCGCCAGAGATTCCTTTTTCAGCCGCTTGCCCCCGCAATCCACGCAGGGACATTCCGCCATCGTCTCCTCCAGCTCCCGCTTGCTGGCGTCACTCTGGGTTTCCAGATACCGGCGCTCGACGTTTCTGCAAATGCCCTCAAAGGGCTGGCGCAGCACGCCCTTGCCCCGGGGCTGATCGTAGTGCAGCTCCAGCGGCTGGCCCTGGGTGCCGTAGAGAATTACCTCCCGCACCTCCGGGGAGAGCGTCTCCCACGGCTCCGTGAGGGAAAAGCGGTATTTTTTGGACAGGGCCTCAAAATACATCCGGGAGATGCCGTCGGACCGGATGGAATTCCAACCGCTGGCCTGAATGGCCCCCTCCAAAATGGAGCGCTTGGGGTCCGGCACAATGAGGCCGGGGTCCGCCTTCAACTGACTGCCCAGACCCGTGCAGGTGGGGCAGGCGCCGAAGGGATTGTTGAAGGAAAACATCCGGGGAGTCAGCTCCTCGATGGACACGCCGCAGTCCTCGCAGGCGTAATTCTGGGAGAAGGTCAGGTCTTTTTCCTCCCGCAGGAGGTTGATGACCACAATGCCGCCGGAGAGGGCGGAGGCCGTCTCCACAGAGTCCGTCAGCCGCTGCTGCACGTCCGCGCGGATGATGAGGCGGTCGATAATCACCTCAATATTGTGCTTTTTATTTTTGTCCAGCTTGATTTCCTCGTCCAGCTCGTACAAAGACCCGTCCACCCGGGCCCGGACATAGCCGGAGCGCTTCGCATCCTCCAGCACCTTGACGTGCTCGCCCTTTTTGCCGCGAATCACCGGGGCCATCACCTGAATCCGGGTGCCCTCCGGCAGGGCCGTCACCTGGTCGATGATTTGGTCGATGGTCTGCTGTTTGATTTCCTTGCCGCACTTGGGGCAGTGGGGCGTGCCCACCCTGGCCCAGAGCAGGCGGAGATAGTCGTAAATCTCCGTCACCGTGCCCACGGTGGACCGGGGGTTTTTACTGGTGGTTTTCTGGTCGATGGAAATGGCGGGGGACAGCCCGTCGATATAGTCCACA
>JAVVPH010000268.1:0-2614 GCA_036655835.1 Oscillibacter sp. | reverse complement strand
GGTATTTCCTCCGCCGTATTCCGGCAGACCTTCGCGCCGGCCAGGGCCAACGCGAACACAAACCAGAACATACACATCACTCTGGGGTAATTCCAAAGATAATCCGCCAGACCGCAAACCATAGCGCCGCACATTGCGGCAGCGGCGGCGCAGGTGATGGTCCGGGCGGCAGAATCCGGGCAGTGCCGGACGGTCCGGGCAGCAGTTTTGACGCCCCAGAGTAAGGAGCCAACAAAACCGACAATTCCCAGCAGTCCCGCTTCAATCCAAACCTGCAAGTAAAAATTGTGGGCATGGACAAAGGGTGCCTTACCGTGATAGAGATTCAAGTCGCTGATATACTCCTGCACCGTAGTCGTACCAAGGCCCGCACCGGTAACAGGCGCTTCCTTAATGACGTTCAGCGCTGCCCGATACAGGGGAAATCGGCTGGCGGTGGAGGTATCTGTGGGGTTGGCAATGGTCAAAATTCGATTCCAAATAGTATCCGGCAGCAGTGGAATGCACAGAACGCAGAAAAGCAAAAACAGGGGAATCAGCTTGGGCTTCCACAAAAACACCATCACAACACAGGCGCAGGCAATTCCCACCCAGCTCGCCCGGGAATAGGTCATGCCCAAGGCCGCCACCCCTACGGCGAATATGCCGCAGGCAACCGCCTTAGACAGCAAATGCTCGGAGCACAAAATCAGGGCCAGCACCAGGGGCAGCAATAAAATCAACACCTCGGCAAAGGTATTGGGATTATCGAAAAAGGAGGCCACACGGCCGGGCATTCCCACATTCAAGTTCAAATCCACAAAGGATTTATTCACTTTTACGCCCTGCATCCGCTGGTAAACGCCATATAGCGAGGAAATCAGCACCACAAACCCGCCACCGGCGGCAAGCCGCTTCAAATCCTCCCCACAGCGAACGGCACTCACCGTCACCAACACGCAGAGCGCGGCGGAGACATGGTAGAACAAAAAGCGCAGAGAGATGGAGGGCACATAGGAGAACACCACGCCCAAAATCACCGCTCCAAAAAACAGCACCGGGTAAAAGCCGATGGATTTTATATCCAAGCGAAACGCCTTGCGGCCCATGGCTCCCGCGTAAAAAAGCAGCAGCAGCGCCGCAAAGCCCAACAGGCTATATGCGTTATTCCAGCGCTTAAAGGGAATGACCCACAGCAGCATGACAAGCCACGACTGGGCAACGGCCGTCTCCTCCCCCAGTTCAAAAACCAGCGGGGCCAGCAAGCTGCCGTCAAACAGCGGCTGCAAGGCCAGATACAGTTTATGCAGCAGCCAGCCCGGAAAATTCACCAGAGCTGTCAGCAGACGGCACAGCGTACTGTCAGCCCAAACCCGGGCCACCGCCCCTTCCCTGCACAACACGCTCAAAAGCGCGGAGCTGTCCACTTGGCGATTGCACCACGCACCCACACAGGCCACACAGCGGTGAAGCCGGCTCTCCTCATAAACGGAGCAGAGGGATGCCCAGAGAACATATAGATAACTTTCCCGCAGCAGCTTCATGCTGTTCCTCGTTTCGTCAAATCCGATTTTTCAGGCGATACATCTGGGTCAGGGTGAAGAAATGCCCGCCCTTCACCAGATTGGCCACCGTTTGTTTATGGGGCGGCAGACCCGCAGGGGTCAGCTCCGCAATGGCTTTCGTCATATCCGGGCGGCGGCAGAGCGCTTCCACTGTTTTTTGCTTTTGCCGCACCTTCTGGGTGTTTCCCCGGGCATATTCGTTGCCAATGGCAATGAGCAGTCCCGCCCAATTGCTGTTTTCCCGCCACTGAGGCCGGGCAGATTCCAATTGATATTTCTCCACCAGGGCGGTCTTCCGCGCCATAAAGCGGGTAAACACCGCGTCGAAATTCGCCATATAGTTGTGGGTGGCGGAGGAGGGATTGAGAAAATAGCGATAGAGAGGCTGGTCAGTGACCGCCAACTTTTGGGCATTGCAGAAATATTCCATCAAAAACAACTCATCCTCCAAATACGCCCCCTCAAAGCTGAGGTGGGTTTTGCGGATGATGTCCGTTGAAAAGAGATAGCGCCAGATAAATCCGTTGAACACCGGCTGAGTCAGCCGATCCCCCAAAAGCGGATAGACAATGCCGTCCAGCACGCCCTGCCGGTCATATTCGCCCACAGGCAGCGTCAGCTCCACCCGCTTGGACCCGTCGGGAAACAGGTTCAAATGGGCGCAGGCCGCCGTGTCCGCCTCCGCTTGCTCTCGGGCGTTCCAAAGGGTTTCCAGACATTTGGCCTCGTAGCGGTCATCCACATCCAAAAAGGCGATGCACGTGCCCTTGGCCTCCTGCATTCCCAGGTTGCGGGCGCTGCTCACGCCGCCGTTTTTCTTGTGAAAGGTGCGGATGCGAGAGTCCTCTGCCGCACACTCATCGCAAATACGGTGGGTGGCATCCTTGCTGCCATCGTCCACCAACAGCAGCTCCCAGTCCTGAAATGTCTGCCTGCGTACGCTTTCCACGCAATTTTTGAGATATTTTTCAGCCTGATAGGCCGGAACGATCACGGAGATACTGGGCATAAAACCTCTCCTTTGCACAACAGCTTTCCCGCGCCAAGGCTCTGCGGCCCCATGGTACAAA
>JAVVPH010000267.1:0-2637 GCA_036655835.1 Oscillibacter sp. | reverse complement strand
GGGTTTTGCCGGTGCCCGGAGGGCCCACCAGCAGCACGCCCTTGGGAATCCGCGCGCCCAGGGCGATATATTTTTTCGGGGCCTTGAGGAACTCCACGATTTCCCGCAGCTCCTCTTTTTCCTCGTCCGCGCCGGCCACGTCCTCGAAGGTGATTTTCTTGTCCTGCTCCGTCAGGCCCCGGGTATGGGCCGTGCCGAATTTTGCCATTTTATCGCCCCCGGCGCCGCCCTGGCCCCGCGCCACCATCACGTACCACATCACCCCCAGGGCCAAAGCCATCAGGGCATAGGGCAACAGCACCACCAACCAGTTGGTGGAGTGGTCCGCATGATATTCATAGGATTTGAGGATGCCCTTTTCCCGCTGCTCCACCACCAAATCATTCAAATCGTCGTAAAACAAATCGAAATCATACAGCTCATACCGGGCGGTTTTGCTGCCGTTGAGCTCCGTGCGCAGGGTCATGGTGAGGGTGTTGTCGCTGATGCGAAAGCTCTCCACCTTCTCCTGCTGAAAGAGCTGGCGGACCTGAGAATATTCCAGGCGCGTTGCCTGATCCCCCGCCTGCCACAGATAACTCATGCACAGCACAATCACCAGCCCCAGCATGAGAAAGCTCAGGGCGGAGGATTTATTCGGTTGTTTATTCACGGGCGACACGCCTCCTTTTTGCATCTCTTAGTGGGAATAGACTTCCGGCTTCAAAACGCCGATATAGGGGATGTTGCGATACTGCTGGCAAAAGTCCAGGCCGTAGCCCACCACAAACTCGTCCGGCACGGTGAAGCCCACCAAATCCGCCGTGATGGCCTTGGTGCGGCGGGCGGGTTTATCCAACAGCGTGACCAGTGTGATGGAGGCCGCGCCCTTGGTGAGGAAATAATCCTTCAAAAAGGCCAGGGTGTTGCCGGAGTCCAAAATATCCTCCACGATGACGAGGTGACGGCCGGTGATGTCCTGCTGAAGGTCCCGGGTAATCTGCACCCGGCCGGAGGACACGGTGGCGTTTTCATAGGAGGACACGGCAATAAATTCAATGTCGCTTTTCACCGGGCAGGCGCGAATCAAATCCGCCATAAAGACGAAGCTGCCCTTCAGCACCCCCAGAAACAGCGGGGATTTTCCCTGAAACTGCTCTGTCAGCGTCTCGCCCATGGCCGCAATCCGGGCGTGGAGCTGGTCCTCTGTGACCAGCACCTTTAAAATATCCTGTTCCATCTCATTGATCATGGTTGCTCTCCTCTTTTTCTGCATTCCATTTAAATTTTACAAACACCGCCGCTTCTCCCGCCTGCGGTGCAAAGCACGCATTTTCCCCGATACCCGCCGCCGCCACAGGGATTTCTCCCATCCGCAGCACCGCCAGAGCGTCCCGCTCCGGGGGGGACAGTCCCCTGTCCAGACACAGCCGCTTGAGACTGCGGGGACCCCTGGCCCCCGGGAGGGTCAAGCGGTCCTCCCTTCGCCAAAGCGTAACCCGAAGGGGTTCGCTCAAGCGGGCCACAGCCAGCGGATACTCGCCGGACCGCGGGGAGAGGGAAATGTCCCAATTGCCGAAGGAAACCGTCTCTCCCAAGGCAATTTCCATCTCCTCCGGTGACGGGGCGGCCCGGGTGAAGCGCAAATCGCCATCGCAAAAGCGGGCCGTCATGCCGTAGGGCAGGGACAGCACCGCCGCCCCATTTTCGCTCTCCGCCAATTGCACCGCCGCCTCGGCGTGGCTGGCGGACCAATTTTGGCTCTGCCCGGAAAGGTCTGCCAGTAAGCGCAGCACCGCCCGCTTTTGCAGGGCGGGCGGAAACGACTGCAACGCCGCCCGGGCCAATCGAAAGCCGCCGGGAATCGGGCGGGCCAAGGCCGTCAATGCGGCGGCATCGGCGGCAAGCACCGCCTCATCCTCCGCCAGGCGCTCCATGGCCTGGGTGATGTGCTCCACGGCCCGGGGATTTAAGTCCTTTAAAACCGGCAGTACCCTGTGGCGCAGCAGATTGCGAGACGCGTCGTCCAGGGCGTTTGTCTCGTCCTCCCGGTGGGGGAGGTGCCGTTCCTCCGCGTATTCCACCAGCTCCGCCTTGGGAATGCCAAGGAAGGGGCGCAGGAGCCTGCCCCGGACCGGGGGAATCCCCGTCAGGCCCTTCAAGCCGGTCCCGCGGAGGAGGTTCAGCAGCAGCGTCTCCGCGTTGTCGTCGGCGTGGTGGGCGGTGAGGATATAGCCGCAGTGCCGCGTTTCGGCGGCGGCTTCCAGCCAGTTGTAGCGCAATGTCCGGGCGGCTTCCTCCAAAGAGAGGCCGTTTTCCGCCGCGAAGGCCCGGGTGTCCCCGCTGCCGGAGACAAAGGGGATCCCGTTTTGGCGGCACCAATCCCGGACAAAGGCCTCGTCCCCATCGGCGTTCTCCCCCCGGAGCTGATGATTGAAATGGGCGGCGGTGACGCAAAGGCCCCGGTCCGCCGCAAAGTGCAGCAGGCACATGGAGTCCAGTCCGCCGGAGACAGCCGCCAGCACAGCGGCCCCGGCAGGGAGCCGCTCCGCCAAAAAGTGTTTTGCCTGTTTCAGTTCCGTCATGGGCACAAATCAGTCGTCATCGTAGTGATTCTCCAAGGTCGAAAACGTGGTGTATTCCGGCATCCACCGCAGC
>JAVVPH010000266.1:1605-2640 GCA_036655835.1 Oscillibacter sp. | reverse complement strand
TGACTTTTGTTTCAATATTTCTAAAAACGGAGAATTTAAAACAAAATGTTGCGGTTTTGCGGAAAACAGATTTGACGAGGGGATGACTTTCGTATTATACTAAAAACAATAGACAAGGAAATGTTTTGATATCTGCGATGTTTTAAAATACTGACAAGCGGGAGGACGCATGAATAAATACAGAATTTGTTGTCTCACCTATGGAGAGCTTCACAATATGGCGTTGCAGGCGGTGGAGAAATTTAACGATCCCGAGGTGGAAATCACCTGCATTTCTGCCCGATACCAGACGGTACCGGAAAGTGTCGCCACAGCACTGGCCGAGAAAAACGAGGTTTTTGTGGCAGGCAGTTCCAATTACGATATTTTGCGCAGCTCTTATGATGTACCCGTGGTGGGTTTGGAGGTAGGCTATCAGGACTATTTGCAGCACATTATGGAAGTCTCCAAAACCATTAAAAACATTGGGATTGTCACCTACCATACGCCGCTGTCTTTTGATTTCAGCGCCATAGAACGGCTGCTGGGCATTACCATTCAAAAAATCGCTTACACGGACAGCGTTGATATTGCGGAGAAAATTCGCGCTAGCGGTTGTGCCGCCGTTATGGGCGGCGGCTACTCCTGCGAGGTGGCAACTCGGTTGGGCCTGATGGGGGTTTTGATTTATCCGGGCATCCAAATTATTGAAAAGGCCTTTGAAACCGCCAAGACTATGGCCATCCAACTGCGGCGAGAAAAGCACAATATGATGTACTACGCTGCTGTGATTGGGGAAACGCCAAACGGCATCATCAGCATCGACCATGCCGGTATCATCACCAACTACAACCCTAGCGCTGAGCGGTATTTGGGTGTCAATGCCGCTGCCGCCAAGGGAAAATCGGTGGACGAGCTGTTTCCCCAGCTTCGCCTCACCAAAACGTTTCAACAAAAATCACGGGTGGAGGATGCGGTTGTCCTCTACCGAAATCGTCAGCTCCATTTGCGCAAAATTTTGATGACGGAGGATAGCGCGGTGGAAGCCGCGGTGAC
>JAVVPH010000266.1:0-1595 GCA_036655835.1 Oscillibacter sp. | reverse complement strand
CGGCCCTCATCACAGACCTGTCTGACTTCCGTCGTTCAGAGGTGTCCTATCTCATTGAGCAACGGGCCCTCCACGCCAAAAGCGGCTTTGTCTCCAAATATCAATTTTCCGACATTATTGGAGACAGCAAAAAACTGAACGATACCATTGACAAAGCCAAAATTTTTGCCAAGACACACTATAACGTGCTCATTTGCGGGGAGACGGGCACCGGGAAAGAACTGCTGGCCCAGAGCTTATGCGACTTTTCTGACCGGTCCAATCAAAATTTTGTGGCGGTAAACTGCGCGGCTCTGCCGGACAACCTGCTGGAAAGCGAACTCTTTGGCTATAAGGAGGGCGCGTTTACCGGCAGCGCCAAGGGCGGTCACCGGGGACTGTTTGAGTTGGCAAACGGCGGCACCATCTTTTTGGACGAAATTGGAAATGTCTCGCCTGCCATGCAGGTCAAGCTGTTACGCGTGTTGCAGGAGCGAGAAATTATGCGAGTGGGGGACGATAAAATTATTCCGGTGGACATCCGTGTGATTTCAGCAACCAACCAAAGACCGGAGGATATGCTCAAGGCCGGCTTCCGTCTAGACCTGCTCTACCGCCTCAACGAGTTGGAATTGGAGCTTCCGCCTCTGCGGGAGCGCGGGGGGGATGTGCTGCTGCTCTTTCATGCCTTCCTCCAGCAAAGCCCGGACGGCCTGGAGGCGGAGCGCAGGGTCACCGATGCGGAATTGGGCCTGCTCAACTGCTATTCTTGGCCGGGCAACATTCGGGAGCTGCACAATGTTTGTGCTCGTTTCTCCATTTTTGCCAAGGCCTCGGGAAAAAAGATCAATGTGCCGCTGATGCTCCGAGACTGTATCGGTGAGCGGCGTATTCTGGCGGATGTGCTGAATCGCTACCAGTATGAGCAGGGCGGAAAAAATATTCACCCTGCCATGCTCCGGGAGCTGTCAGATCATTTGGGTTATACCAAGGACCAAATTGCCGAACTGCTTCATATCAGCCGCACAACGCTCTGGCGGCATGAAAACAATTAAATTTAAACGGCGACCATTTTCCAAATGAGGAAAATGGCCGCCAATTTGATGATTAACCGCGGACCAATAGAACGGACAGGTCGTTCACATTGGTTCCTGTGGGACCCGTTATTAACAGTCCGCCGGTTTTTTGAAGCGCGTGGTAGGCATCGTTTTCTCCCAGGACATCGTAGATGGAAAGCCCGGCATCCGTCAGCCTGACTGCGGTTTCGCCGTCCACATAGCCGCCTGCGGCATCGGTGGGGCCGTCCGTTCCATCACTGCCTACGCTGAAGATTGCCACATTGTCCAGGCCTGACAAATGCTCCGCCAAGGCCAGCTCTTGATTTCGCCCGCCCAGTCCGTGACCGGTCAGGTGGACAACCGTTTCGCCCCCGGCAAGAAACGCCAGCTTTTTTCCGCCGCCTGCGTGGCTTTTCGCGATGGAGGCCAGAAAAGAGCCGGCCTCGCGCGCCTCACAGCACAGCCGGTCCGTGAGATAGACCGGCTCATAGCCCAACGCCGCCGCCGCACCAGCCGCCGCCCGGCATAATTCCCCCACGCTGCCGGTGACCAATGTTC
>JAVVPH010000265.1:0-2647 GCA_036655835.1 Oscillibacter sp. | reverse complement strand
GGGAAAACCCGCCAAGGGCGCGCTTCCCAAGCCCGCTTCCCGGACGCTAATCGGATGGTCCCCCAGGCAGTTCCCGGGCGGTTTTTACCGAATCCGCCGGTTCCCCCAGAGGGTTTTTCCGGGGCCGCCAAGCCCGGCAAGGCTCCCCCGGGCGACGGATTGAATCAGAGGTCCCCTAGCATTTTTTCAAACGCCTGGGCGGAAACAGGCCGGGAATAATAGAAGCCCTGGGCGGTTTCACAGCCGCACTCCCGCAGGAACAGCACCTGCTCGTAGGTTTCCACCCCCTCCGCCACCACGGACAGCTTCAACTCCTTGGCCATGCGGATGATGTTGGCCACCACGGTTTTTTTCCGTTGGGAATTCAGGGTTTCGCCCAGCATAAAGCGGTCCAATTTCAAGGTGTCCACCGGCAGGTCCTTGAGCACGTTGAGGGAGGAGTACCCGGAGCCGAAATCATCCAAGGAGATGCGGAAGCCCGCCTCATGCAGGCGCTCCAACACGGAAATCAGCTTATCCAGCTCGGTATACACCAAATTTTCGGTAATTTCCAGCTCAATCAGAGCCGGGGAGAGGTTGTTTTCCCTCAGCTTGTCCCGCAGAGTCTCCACATAGGTGGGGCTGTACATATACCGCCGGGACTGGTTGATGGAAATGGGCACCGTGGGAAGGCCCCGGTCCAGGCGATTCCGCAAAAAGCGGCAGAGCTGGTCCAGCATATACAAATCCATGGCGGCAATGGCGCCGGTCCGCTCAAACAGGGGGATAAATTCGCCGGGTTGGATGGTGGTGCCGTCGGGCTTGACCCAGCGGACCAGAGCCTCGCCGCCCACGATTTCCTCCCGCAGGAGGTCGTATTTGGGCTGGATGAACAGCTTAAATTCCCCGTTTTCCAAGGCGGCGGGCATGGCCTTTTCCAGCTCCGTCTCCCGGTCGATCCGGCCTTGCATCTCCGCGTCGTAAATGGCAATATTGGTTGCCCCGCCGCCCTTGGCCGTCTTGCGGGCGATGTTGGATTTTTCGATGGCGGAGAGAATATCCGTCTCCTGGTCCTCCAGGCGGTACACGCCAAAGGCCAACTGCACGGCATAGTATCCCCCGAGGGGGGGCTGCCAGGCGGCAAGCTGCGATCGCAGGTCCTTCAGCCGCCTCTCCTCCTCGCCGTCCCGGCTGAGAAACAGCAGCAAAAACTGGTCGGTTCCGCAGCGGGCGAAGGCCGCGTCCTTGGGGAAGGCGGCGGCAAGACACTTGACGCTGTACACCAAAAAGTCGTTGCCCGCGTCATAGCCCAAATCGTGGTTGAGATAGCGGAACTGCTCCACATCGAAATTCACCAGGGTATAGCCCCGCCCGCCTTGGCGCAGCAGTGCCTGGGCATCCAGTTTAAACCGCTCGGTGTTGGCCGCGCCGGTCAGCGGGTCGTAGTACGCCAGCTTCACGATCCGGGCGTTGGATTTTTTCTTAGTCACGGCGATATAGGCCGCCAGCAGGGTGAGAAGCACCGCAACGCCTGTGAGCAGGGCCACGGTGAGAAGGATCACCGTTTGAGATCGCTCAAACACCACCGTGGCGGGCAGGGAGGCGATCAGAAACCAGTCGTTGGAGCCCTCAATGGGCGCGTAGGCAAAAAAGCGGTCCTCGTTTTTCATCACCAGATGGGAAACGCCGCTCTCGCCGTTTTTCAAATTCTCCTCAAATTCCTCCACCGTCGTCCCCACGGTCTGGTTTTTCGCAACCTCGGCCATGTTGGTCCCGATGCGCTCCTTCACGGGGTGGAGCAGCACATTGGCGTCGGAATCCACAATAAACGCCAGGCCGCTCTGGTGGTAAAAGGAGATGTCAATGCGCTCGGTGAGCTTGTCCAGCTCGTAGCCCGAAAACAGCACACTGACCACCTCGCCGTTGTAAAACACCGGCACCGCGTAGACAATTCCCGCCGTCACGCCGTCCACCTTGTCCAAAATCGGCTCGGAGAGTGCCCGCCGGCCCTGCACTGCCGTCTGGAAAAACGCCCGGTCCGCCACAGAAAAGCTGTGGTTGTCACTGGTGACGGCATTGCCCTCCAAATCCACAATGGCAATGCGGAACAGGTCAAATTTCTGGGCCTGCTGTTTGATCCGGGCGATTTTGTCCTCCATGGGAACGTCGGGCCGGGAAATCACGCCGTCCGCCAAAACCTCCAAAATATCAAAATCCCGGGCAATCTGCCGCTGTACAGAGGCCGCCCCCTGGGTGGCAACCTCCGCCAGGTGCATCCGGGATTCCATGGTCAGCAGGTCGGTGATATAGCGGGCATACAGCACGCTGAGCAACAGAAAGCCCACTGCGGCAAGCACCAGAAAAATCAGGGGCTTTTTTCCTTTGGTCTTCACGGCAGCGCACCACCCATCTGTTGCAAATTTCGCGTCGGTTGGTTTTTCTCCGGGCCGCAAAAAGAGCCGGGGGAAACACAGCCGTCCCGCGAAGCGACAGGGGGATTAACCCTCGTCCCAGCGGGAAACGTCGGCGAATTCACTGATTTGGATAAAATATCCACTTTTTATAATTTTACCACAAACTTTTTAAAATGACAACAATTGTCGAAAAAAAGGTCTATTTGGGGAATTTGTTTCTTTTTCGGGGGAGGCAATCCCATCCCCCGGCCAGG
>JAVVPH010000264.1:0-2655 GCA_036655835.1 Oscillibacter sp. | reverse complement strand
AAAAACTTGCCTCAGCTTGTCGAAAAGGCTTTTTCGACAAGCTGAGGCCCGGTCCAAAAGGACCGGGCCTCAATTGCAATCAGGCGTCAATGCCGCGGGAGGTGAGGTATTTTTTGACCATCAGTGCCACCTTAAAGGTGATGGCATCGTCAAATTCCCGCAGGTCCAGGCCGGTGAGCTTCTTGATTTTTTCCAGGCGATACACCAGGGTATTGCGGTGGACGAAGAGCTTCCGGGCCGTTTCGGAGACGTTGAGGTTGTTTTCAAAAAAGCGATGGATGGTGAAGAGGGTCTCCTTATCCAAGGCGTCAATGGGGTTTTTCTTGAACACCTCCTGCAAAAACATTTCGCACAGGGTGGTGGGCAGCTGATAAATCAGACGGCCGATTCCCAAATTTTCGTAGTTGATGACATATTTTTCCGTGTCAAACACCTTGCCCACTTCAATGGCAATCTGGGCCTCCTTATAGGACTTGGCCAGGTCCCGGAGGTGGGTGGCGATGGTGCCGATGCCCACCACCACGGTGCTGTCGCTGCCGCTGCGGAGCGCCTCCTCTACGGAGGTGGCAATTTTGTTCAGCTCTTTAATGCCGGAGCCGTCCGGCATTTGGCGGATGAGGACCACGTCCCCCTCCCCCACGCTGAGGACAAAATCGTTCTGCCGGTCCGGGAACAGGGCCTGAATCACGTCGGTAGGGACGGATTCTCCCTTTTTCAGCGAGCGAATCACAAACACGCCCCGGGGCACATCGGCGGTGACCCGCAGCTCCTTGGCCCGCATATAAATGTCGCCCAGCATAATATTATCGGAAATAATGTCCTTGATAAAGGAGCCCCGGTCGTGCTTTTCCTCGTAATAGGCCTTGGCGGAGTTCAGGGCCACCGTGGCCATGGCGCAGACCGTTTTGCTGATTTCGTTGTCGCCAAAGGCGAAGGCCGCGTAGTCAAACTGGTTGCCCCAGCCGTTCAGTGCCTTAAAGGTCTTTCCGTCTGAGGAGGTCATAGCACCGGACGCACTGTTCACCACCGGCACATGCTCCACCCAGCGCTGACCAATCATGGACAGCTCACTGCAGGCAATGACAATGCCCTCGCCATCGATGACACCCACTGTGCGATCGGTGTTTTCCTTGAGCTGCAACACCACATTTTGAAAAATTCGTCCAGACATGGTTATCCTCCTCACCAAAATTCCCCTGATTTTCTTTGTGCATTTTGTCAACGGCTATATTATATCGGTATTTTTGTCAAAAAGCAAGATGTTTTTTCTTTTTTCACCAAAAATATTGGAGACTTTTTGGTGAAATTTTGGGCTTACTGCAAGGATTTAGAAGGGTTTTGTAAGCCCTCCACTTCCTCCGGCGTCAGAAAACGGAACATTCCCAGCTCCAGTGCCGGGTCTAAGGGCAAATTGCCCATGCGGATTCGCCGCAGATAAACCACCGGTTTTCCCCGTTGCAGCAGCATCCGTTTCACCTGGTGAAACTTCCCCTCCCGCAGGGTGACCAGGGCCTCGCTCTCCTCCCCCGCACGCAAAATTTCAAGACCGGCGGGCAGGCACTTTAGTCCGTCGTCCAAGGTCATCCCCGCTTCAAAGGCGGCGCAGTCCGCCGCTTCCAGCCGCCCGGCCACCCGGGTGAAGTACAGCTTATCCACATGGTGGCGGGGGGAGAGCAGGTCGTGGGCCACCGCGCCGTCGTCCGTGAGGAGCAGGAGGCCCTCGGTGTCCTTATCCAGCCGGCCCACCGGGAACAGGCCCAGGCGCTGCAGCTCCGGGGGCAGCAGGTCCAGGACGGTTTTCCCCCGGCCGTCCTCCGTGGCGGAGAGCACCCCGCCGGGTTTATTGAGCATCAGCCAGGTGTGGCGGCGGTAGGAAATTTCCTCCCCGTTCACCACCAGGGTGCTGCGCTCCGGGTCATATTTCTCCTCAGCGGACCGGGGCGGCACACCGTCCACCAGCACCCGGCCCTGGCGCACCAAAAGCTTGACCTCCCGGCGGGAAAACTTTCCCGTGGAGGCGAGAATTTTATCCAATCGCTGCTTGTCCATGTCTGACTCCTTTTTTGACGTGGTTGTCCTTTCCGACCATGGTATCATATCCGGGGCGAAAAATGAATAGGAACATGAGAGAAGCTTTTGCGAAACGCGTTCTCTTGATGTTGGCGCGGAAAGCGCGATGAAAGGAAGATGACCATATGTTTATGTGGACTGCTAAATTTTCCAAGAAAAAAGCCATTGTGTCGGTACTGGTCCTGGGCGTCGTTCTGGCGGCGGTCATCGGGGTGGTGGGAAGGGACAGGGCAGAGCCGGCGGAGGCCCCGCTGTGCCACAACCAAGACCGGGTGGCCTATCTCAAGAACTGGGGCTGGGAGGTGAACCCCGAGCCGGTGGAGACATTGCAATTTTTACTGCCGGAGAAGCTGACGGAGCCGTATTTGAGCTACTGCGATTTGCAGGAGTCCCAGGGCTTTGATTTCGCGGCGTGCAGCGGCAAGCAGGTGACGCGCTACACATACGCCGTCACCAACTATCCCGGCAGATCTGACGGTGTGCAGGTCAATCTCTACGTCTGCGACACGGCGGCTGTGGGGGGAGACGTGTTCTGCGCCGGAACGGACGGATTTCAAGCCACGCTGGTCTATCCCCCTCAATAGG
>JAVVPH010000263.1:0-2673 GCA_036655835.1 Oscillibacter sp. | reverse complement strand
TAAATGCCGCTCTGGATTTGGACGGTGCCCGCAATGAAGTCAAAAGTCTGGAGGCTGAATCCGCCCAAGACGGCTTTTGGAACGACCTGGTCCGCTCCCAGGCGGTGCAGCAGCGGCTCAAGCAGCTGCAAAACAAGGTCACCCGGCAGGAAAAGCTGCTGGGGGAGTGGGCCGACCTGACGGCCCTGTGCGAAATGGGCCAGGAGGCCGACGACGCGGAGCTGCTGGAGGAGCTGAAGGCGGGCTTCGACGCACTGGAGAAAAAAGTGGAGGAGGCCCAGCTCTCCACCCTGCTCTCCGGCGAATACGACGGGCACAACGCCATCATGACCTTCCACGCCGGGGCCGGCGGCACCGAGGCCCAGGACTGGACCCAGATGCTCTACCGGATGTACACCCGCTGGGCGGAGCGCCACGACTTCAAATACCAGCTGCTGGACTTTGAAGAGGGGGACGAGGCGGGACTGAAATCCGCGTCCATCTCCATCGAGGGCGAAAATGCCTACGGCTTTTTGAAAAGCGAAAACGGCGTGCATCGGCTGGTCCGCGTCTCCCCGTTTGACTCCCAGGCCCGCCGCCAGACCTCCTTCGCCGCGGTGGAGGTCATGCCCGAGATAGAGGAGACGGACGAAATTGACATCCGCCCCGAGGACATTGAGATGCAGGTCTACCGGGCCTCCGGCGCCGGCGGACAGCACATCAACAAAACCTCCTCCGCCGTGCGGCTCATCCACACCCCCACCGGCGTGGTGGTCTGCTGCCAGACGGAGCGCAGTCAGTTCCAAAACCGAGACACCTGCATGAAAATGCTCCGCTCCAAGCTCATGGAGCTGAAGGCCCAGCAGCATGCGGAAAAAATTTCCGACATCAAGGGCGTGCAGATGAAAATCGAGTGGGGCAGTCAGATTCGCTCCTACGTGTTCATGCCCTACCAAATGGCCAAGGACACCCGCACCAGCTACGAGATGGGCAATATCGACAATGTGATGGACGGCGATATCGACGGCTTCATCAACGCATATTTGACGGCCATGGCCACCGGCGAGTGGAAAAAATAAGCCACCCGGTCCCCCAGACCCAACTGAATGACTTGCGAAAAAGACGCGGCCGAACAAACGTCCCGCGTCTTTTTTGTGCGCAGACCCGAAAAGAGACGGCAATCCCCGGCGGATTGTCCCTGGGGAACCTCTGAATCAGAGCTTCCCCAGCTACAACAGAAAAGGAGACGCAATGGCACAGAAAATCAATCCCCAGGGGGCAGTCCCCCAGGAAAACAAAATGGGCACCATGCCCATCGGCAAGCTCTTGGCCGCCATGGCCATTCCCATGATGATCTCCATGCTGGTCCAGGCGCTTTACAACGTGGTGGACAGCGTGTTTGTCGCCCGCATCAGTGAAAACGCGCTGAACGCGGTGTCCCTGGCCTTCCCCCTGCAAAACCTGATGATTGCCGTGGGGGCCGGCACCGGCGTGGGGCTCAACGCCCTGCTCTCCCGCTCTCTGGGGGAGAAAAAGCAGGGAAATGTGGACCGCGCCGCCAATGTGGGGCTGTTTTTGGCCCTGTGCAGTGCCCTGGTCTTTGCGCTTTTGGGCATTTTCGGCAGCCGCTTCTTTTTTCTGGCCCAGACCGACGTGCCGGAAATTGTGGAGGGCGGCACCACCTATGCCATCATCTGCCTGGGGCTGTCCGTGGGCCTGTTCTTTCAGTTTTGCTTTGAGCGGCTGCTGCAATCCACCGGGCGGACCATGCTCTCCATGCTCACCCAACTGGTGGGCGCGGTGATTAACATTATTTTGGACCCCATTTTGATTTTCGGCCTGTTGGGCGCGCCCAAGCTGGGCGTGGCCGGCGCGGCCTGGGCCACGGTGTTCGGCCAGATTGTGGCCGCCGTTTTGGGTCTGGTGCTGAATGTAAAATACAACCATGAGCTCCATCTCCGCTTGCGGGAGGTGCGCTTTCACCGGGAGACGGTGGCGGAAATTTACCGCATCGGCCTGCCCTCCATTATTATGCAGTCCATCGGCTCCGTGATGACCTTCGGTCTGAACAAAATTCTCATCTCCTTCACCACCACCGCCACGGCGGTGTTCGGCGCGTATTTCAAGCTGCAAAGCTTCATTTTCATGCCGGTTTTCGGTTTGAACAACGGCATGATCCCCATCATCGCCTACAACTACGGCGCGGCCCGGCTGGACCGGGTGAAGCGGACCATCAATCTGACCATCGGCACCGCTACGGCGATTATGTGCGTGGGCTTTTTGCTGTTTCAATTTGTGCCGGGAATGCTGCTGCGGCTGTTCGACGCCTCCCCGGAAATGCTGACCATCGGCGTGCCGGCCCTGCGGATTATCAGCTACTCCTTTTTACTGGCAGGCTTTTGCATCATCGCCACCTCGGTGTGCCAGGCCATCGGCAACCCCCTGCACAGTCTGGTGGTGGCCGTTTGCCGGCAATTGCTGGTGCTGATGCCGGCGGCGTATCTGCTGTCCCTCACCGGGCAGTTGAATTTGGTGTGGCTGGCCTTCCCCATCGCGGAGTTGGTTTCCCTGGCCCTCAGCGTTCTCTTCCTGCGCCGCACCCTGCGGATGGTGGAGACCCGGCTGACCCCCTGAAATTGCTTTGGCGTGCCTCACGGCACGCCAAAGCAATTTCAGGGGGCCAGCCGGGTCTCC
>JAVVPH010000262.1:0-2675 GCA_036655835.1 Oscillibacter sp. | reverse complement strand
TACGAAATTGCCCCTGTTTTTTTGAGTGGCGGTTTCCCCTGCCACAGTCAGTGAACTGAACAAGAAAGTCTACGTCTGTATCGGGGATTAGCGCAACCGTCCGCTACAGGGCGGGCGCTGTCCCTTCGTCTACGTGGACGGAATCTGTATGTCGCCATCTCCCGTGCGGCCAAGAAGCTGGTGCGGCGTATCGATGCCTTGGAAAGGTCCGGTGACGCCTATCGTCCGGCGGCGCAACCGCCTCCTGATCGCCAAAGGAGGATCTCCCGGGCCTCTGCGTGGCTGTGCGTTTTTTGAACCGCCGAACCGTCTGTGTTTGACCAGCAGTTCCTTTTTTGGACTTGATTTTCAACAGTTAATCTCTGAACGATTGGATTTGCCGCGACCCTTAGATTCCCAGATTTTTCCTGTCTTTTTGCTCAAAAAACATTTAAATTCTTCCCGATTTACGCCATCAAAGGCGGCAAAGGGCAGAAACAGGGCATGGCGCCGGTCGAAAAAAATAAAATAGCGCTCCCGAAACCGATACAGCGCCAAAATTGTGGTATAGGGTCGGGTGGTGATGCCCTGGGAGCTGACGGTGGTAAACGCCGCCGGATAAAAGCGAAATTCCGCCCCGGAAACATGGTTTTGCATCCCGCGTCTTGCCCCCAACGCGTTGAGCCGGGGCAGAAACAGGGCGCAGAGCAGCCCCGCAAGCCCAAAGAGGGCATAGAGCAGCCAGCCCACGGTGAATGCGTCCGTCAGCAGTACCAGTACGCTGCCAAGACCGATGAAAAGGCCAAGGCCGCCCACCAGCGGGCGCAGGAAATAGGTGAGCCATTTTCGGTAGAGCCTCCCCGCCAAAATTTGAAGGGCCAAAAAATCCTGGAAGGTAAATGGGACGTTCACGCGAAACAGAGGGATTTCCGCTGTTTCCCCATCTGCCGTGGGGAGGGCATTGCCGTCCGCCGCCATTTCGCTGCAGTCAACGGCCTCGTCCGTCTCCGCCGCCCCGCTGCCCGCTTCGCCGCCGTCCGCCGCTTCGTCGCCGTTTGCCGCCCCGCCGCCATTCTCCGTCTCCGCCGGGAATAATTTTTCCCGCAACGCCTCAAAATCGTCCCGGGTGCTGTCGTTTTCCCAGCGAGGGCGGGCGGTGGCGTAGAGTGTCCGCGCCTCCTCCCATCGTCCGGTTTCCACCAGCAGAAAAAGCTGCAAAAGGGCAATCAACGCACCTGCCTGGGGGCTCCGCTCAGACCGCCGGAGCGCCCGCTGGCTCTGCTCTGACAGGGCAATTGCCCTGTCCGTCTCACCCAGACGAAAGGCCACATACGCGCAGCTTGCAAAATAAACCGCCCGCTGACTCCCATGAGTTTTTTTGCTGTTGATGCTGTCCAGCTGGCGCTGTGCCTGGGCGTAGTCCCCCTTGTCGCAGTAGATGTTGCAGATACGCAGGCGGAGCACCGCCGCAATTTGCGGGAATATTTTGTGTGCCAGCAGGTTTTCGTTCTCTGCGATAAAGCGGTCAGGATTCTCATCGAGCAGGGGCAGCAGCGCATCCGCTTGCTTGCAAAATGCACGGTACCAGTGCTGCTCCAATCCCCACCAAGCGGCCAGTGCCCCCGCCACCAGCAGGATATACAGGGCGCAAACCGCCGGGATGGAGAGCAGTCCCGCTGCTTTGGCCATGCCCAGCGTCAGCGCCAGAGTAAGGAAAACACAGAAGCAGAGGACTTTTATTTTTGTGTAATGTTTCTCCATTTTTATCTCGATTCTTTTTTTTCACCCTTCGCGGGGGAGGGGGCGAAATCGACGTTCTGCAAGTCCGGCGTCCAGATTGTAAAGGCATCCTTGCCTAGCGCTTTGGCGCGATAGAGCGCCCGGTCCGCATTTCGATACAGCGCGTCAAAGTGTTCTCCCTGTGCCGGAAACAGGGCCACGCCAACGGTGCCGGAGAGGCGATAATCAGGCCCGGATGAGATGCGTATCCGGTGGAACATCTCACAAATCTGCCGCGCCTTTTTGGCGGCAATTTCCGGGTTTTCCATGTGATTGAGGTAGGCCACAAATTCGTCGCCGCCCATGCGGCCCAAAATGTCGCCGCCGCGAAACAGGGCGAGCAGTCCCTGAGCCACCTTGACCAGCACCTCGTCGCCGCTGGCGTGACCCAAGCTGTCGTTCACATGTTTGAAATTATCCACATCAATCAACAAAAACGCCCCGTGTAACCCGTCCTTCGCCGCAAAATTCATTGCGTTTTGAATCAGAAGCTGGGCGGTCACCTTGTTGTACAGCCCGGTCAAAAGGTCGCGCTCCGCTTTTTCCTGTAATAAAAGCTCTTTTTTCTTCATCTCATGGATGCTGCGAATACAGCCCACACAGTGCAAATTTCCGGTTTCGGCATCCAAAAAGCACTGCAAGGAGCATTCCGACCAGATGGATTCTGCGCCCATCATCCGCCGATATTCCACGCTGGTGCGCATAATGCCGGCGTTGTAATTTGCCGTGAGGGCGTCCCTGCTGCACCGCGCGCGCATCAAGTCCCGGTCCGCCTCATCAATTTTGTGGCGGAGCAGCAGTTCCATCACCGCGTCAAAATCGTCGGTGGCCTCCTCGCAATAGGCCCGGACAATGCGCTCGTGCCCGGATAAAAACCGCCGATTGGTCAAATCCGCCTCGTAGTAAACGTTGCCGTC
>JAVVPH010000261.1:246-2731 GCA_036655835.1 Oscillibacter sp. | reverse complement strand
TTTGGCGCGTTTTACATCGACGGAAACCACCGGTATCACCAGGGGGCGACCCATCCGCTGTTGTATGTGGTTGCCGCGGGTTATATTTTTTCCAGTGCCGTGTTGGTGTTTCGGGGAAGAAAAGACGTTCAAAAAAACAAGCAGCGGGTCATATACGCCTTTATTACCATCACGGCGGCGGCGATGCTGGTGCAGCGCCTGTATCCGCAATATCTGGTGAATGCCAGCGCCAACGCCTTGGCACTGCTGATGATTTATTGCGCGTTGGAGCTGCCCAGTGACCAGATTGACCCCTTGACAGGCGCATTCAATCGCGGCGCGGCCATCATTTTGTTGGAGGACCTGTATTTGCGGCATCAGCCATTTTTCATACAGGTGGTCTCCATGAAGTCCTTTAAGACGGTCAATCAGCAATTTGGCAACAAAATCGGCGACGTTATTTTTCGCAGGACTTATGAATATCTCCACACCGCCTATCCCGCCTGCAAAATTTTTCGCTGTCACGGCGATGTCTTTGGCGTGATTCGGGTCAACGAAACCATGGACGAGGCGTCACTGGGGGAAGCTGTCCAACGCTTTCCCGCGGTTTGGGACACGGGGGAGGCCCATGTGTGCACCAGTATCAAAATGGCCGGAATTGACAGCAGACACTGCGTCAACGCGGCGGCGGTTTTTGCCACGCTGGATTATATCATGGAGGAATTTCACCAAACGGATTCCAGAGACGTGCTGCTGGCGGACCACGGGTTTTACAATCGCTGTCTGGAGAAAAGCGAGCTGGAGCACGCGTTGGACCGGGCAATTGCCAACAATTCCGTTGAACTGTGCTACCAGCCCATTCACCGCAATCCCCGGGAGGTGGAGTCGCTGGAGGCGTTGGCCAGAGTTTACGATGAAACGCTGGGCGTTGTGTCCCCGGAGGTGTTTTCCCGTATCGCGGAACAAAACGGCACCATCCTCAAGCTGGGGGAGCAGGTGCTGCACAAGGTCTGCCAATTTATGCGGGACAGCGACCTCACCGCCAAGGGAATCCGCTATGTCAGCATCAATTTGTCTGTGGTGCAGTGCATGAAGGAAAATCTCAGCCGGGATTTTCTGGAGATTACCCGCCAATACGGCGTGGACCCCGGGCAAATTTGCTTTGAGATTACGGAGACAAGCTCGGTGGACTCCTTTGAACTGGTGCGGAAAACCATGGGGGAATTGTCCCGGCACGGCTTCCGTTTTTCCCTGGATGATTTTGGGACGGGCTATGCCAACTTCCGCTATCTCACGGAGCTGCCCTTTGCCAATGTCAAGCTTGACAAATCCCTGCTGTGGTCGGCCATGCGCCACCAAAAGCAGAAAAAATTGCTCGCCGGCATCACCGGCATTCTCCACAATATGGACCTGCGGATTGTCTGCGAGGGCGTGGAGACAAAGGAGCAGGTTGCCCTGCTGGACGCCTTGGGCGTGGAGATGCACCAGGGCTTCTACTATTCCAAGGCGCTTCCCCAGGCGGAGCTGCTGCACTATCTCGACGGGCTGCCTGCCCGTGTGCATACCGCATAAAGACCGTATTTGCCCCAAAATCAAGCAGACAGCCCCTGCCATTGCGCGGGAGGCCGTCTGCTTGTTTTTTAAAATTGGAAGTTAAAATATCGGCGGGACGGTGGGATTCTGCGGGGAACAAAGGCCTTTTCACCGGCGGCGAGACGAGGGCGGTTTGGCCTTGGATGGAGGCTGCGTATTTTCTATAAATTCCAGTTGCCTATGAGGCCCGATTGGTATACAATCAGTTCTATACCAATCAGACAAGGAGTGAAGCGTATGTTGGAGAATTTTCTCGCCACGGCCGATGCGGACAGACAGGTGGAGGCACGAATTGCCGCCGAGTGCGCCATTGCTTGGCTGGCGGCTCAAAAGGCCAACGTAGCCTCAAAGGCTCAGCTCTGTGAGGCATTTACCCAACTGGACACCGCCGGCAGCGCGGAGCTGCGCCGGACGGCGGATTTTCGCTTTCATACATTGTTGGCGGATATTGCCGACAATCCCATTCTCAGCACCCTCTCCGCCACGCTGATGGAAACCGTCAGCAGGGGAGATCACGAGGCCATTTATCGCCAGCAGAATGTCCCCGCCCGGACGGATGACCAGCACTGGAATATTCTGGTGGCGGTCTGCGCCAACGACCCGGAGGCGTCGGAGCGGGCAATGAAGGCCCATATGCAGTTTATTTATCGCTCCGCGCCGCTGGAGGCATCGGGCAGGGGCTGATGGTTCTAAACGAAAAGGGGATAGCCTAAAAAATCTGGTGAAAGCGGTTTATCCGCCCCTACTGCCACGTATTTGGTAGACCCATCCAAGTTATTTCATGTCAGTATAGATTTACCTCATAATATGCGGCAATCAAAAAGTCTACTTATTTTATAGGAAAACTGTATATTAAGCGTGGCCCGTTTCCTTGCCCCGGGCCTGCATGGAAAACTTTGCGGTTCCGCCCGGT
>JAVVPH010000261.1:0-236 GCA_036655835.1 Oscillibacter sp. | reverse complement strand
GGATGACCTAAAAAATCTGGTGAAAGCGGTTTATCCGCCTCTACTGCCACGTATTTGGTAGACCGATTCAAGTTATTTCATGTCAGCACAGATTACCTCTTAAGCCTGGACGCTTCCCAAAACACCAGTTTATCCGGCTTGAGCAACGATGAGATTCATATTCTCTATGACTTACTGGATTATTTCAGCAAAGGAAAACTATAAAAATCCACCGGCTAAGCCGGTGGATTTTTATC
>JAVVPH010000260.1:0-2749 GCA_036655835.1 Oscillibacter sp. | reverse complement strand
TGCCGAATTCATAGCAGTGGTGGAGCATATAGCCGGTGTTGATGGTGGCCAGATTGGTGATAAACAAGCTGTCGTCAAAGCGCTTGGGCATGATGTAGGGCAGTGCCTGTACCATGGACGCCAGGCCCCTGGTTCCGTCAGATCGCATAATGTTCCCTCCCCGCTGCCTAATATAACAATATAGTATATCGTATTTTCCCCATTTATGCAATCCTTCCCTGCCGGGAAAATGGTGTTCCGCCCCCGTTTTCCCACTTTTTTTCTTGCTTCCTAAATTTTTTTAATTTTCACTGTTCCTTTGCGGTTTCCCTGTTGATTATTTCCCTTTTTGTGCTATACTTACAGTTACGTACAGCGTTGCGTATAAGAAACTATTCAAATTCACACTGATTGAAACTGGAGGAAATGAGCATGAAGTACGGTCGTACCTATAATTTCTCTGCCGGCCCCGCGATGATGCCGGAGGAAGTTCTGGAGGAAATCGCGTCGGAGATGATGAACTATCGCGGAAGCGGTATGTGCGTCATGGAGATGAGCCATCGGTCCAAGGCATTTCAGACCATTCTGGAGGAAGCCGAGGCCGACCTGCGCCAGTTGATGAGCATTCCCGAAAATTACAAGGTTCTCTTTGTCCAGGGCGGCGGCACCGTGCAGTTCGCCATGGTTGCCATGAACCTGCTCAAGGGCGGCGTGGCCTGCTATGTGGAAACCGGTGCCTGGTCCAAAAAAGCCATTGCCGAGGCCAAGAAATACGGCGAGGTGAAGGTGGTTGCCTCCTCCAAGGACAAAAACTTCTCCTATGTCCCCGATTGCTCCGATCTGGACATTCCCGACAATACGGACTATGTCTACATCTGCGAAAACGAAACCATCAACGGCACTACTTATTTCAAGCTCCCCAATACCAAGGGCAAAATTCTGGTGTCTGACCAGTCCTCCATGTTCCTGTCACGTCCCTGCAATGTGTCGGATTACGGTCTGATTTGGGGCGGCGTGCAAAAGAACGTGGGTCCCGCCGGTATGGCGGTGGTCATCATCCGTGAGGACCTGATTCGGGAGGACCTCCCCACCTTCGTCCCCACCTACCTCAGCTACAAAACCCACGCCGACAACGACTCCCTGTACAATACCCCCAACTGCTGGGCCATCTATTGCTGCGGCAAGGTCTTTAAGTATCTGCTGAAAAACGGCGGACTGGCCGGCATGGCCGCCCGCAATCAGGAGAAGGCCTCCATTTTGTATGATTTCCTGGATTCCAGCAAGCTCTTCACCGGCGCGGTGGTCAAGGAAGACCGCTCGTTGATGAACGTCCCCTTCGTCACCCCCTCCAAGGAGCAGGATGCCGACGTGGTCGCCGCCAGCAAGGCCGCCGGATTTGACAACCTCAAGGGCCATAAGAGCGTGGGCGGCCTGCGTGCCTCCATCTACAACGCCATGCCCAAGGAGGGTGTGGAGGCTCTGGTGGAGTTCCTGAAAAAATACGAGGCCGAGCACCAGTAAATCGCAGTCGGGCCTGTCCCCCAACGGGCGCCGTGATTTTTCCGCCATTGTTTTTCTGTGTACCCCTGGGGTGTACACAACGGGAAAATTTTTGTAAAGGGGATTATTTACTATGTCTATGAGAATTTTAGTCACCGATGGAATGGACGCCTCCGCTGTCGCCAAGCTGCGGACCGACGGCTTTGAGGTGGTAGAGCAGTTCTACGAGCCGGACGTTCTGGGCGCGGCCCTTCGGGACTTTGACGCGGTGATTATCCGCAGTGCCACCAAAATCAAAGAGCCGCAGATTGACGCCGCCAAGGGCAGTCAGCTCAAGCTCATCATCCGCGCCGGTGTGGGCGTGGATAACATCGCCGTGAAATACGCGGAAGCCGCCGGCATTCAGGTGAAAAATACGCCCCGCGCCTCCTCCAACGCCGTGGCGGAGCTGGCCATCGGCCTGCTGTTCGCCTGCGCCCGGAATCTCTCCATCGCCGGCCACACCATGCGGGAAGAGAAGTGGGAAAAAGCCGCCTATTCCAAGGGCTTTGAGCTTTCCGGCAAAACCATGGGCGTCATCGGCTACGGCCGCATCGGCCACATGATTGGCGACAAGGGCCAGGCCCTGGGCATGAACGTGCTCTCCTGCGTGCATCGCAACAAGCCCGAGGGCTGTGAGTGCGACACCATGCACTTCGTCTCCATGGACGAGCTGATCGCCAAATCCGATGTCATCGCCCTCAGCGCTCCCAGTGGCGACAAGCCCCTGGTCACCGCCGAAACCATCGCGAAAATGAAGGACGGCGTGGTCATCATCAACACCTCCCGGGGTGCCAATATCGACGAAGCCGCCCTGCTGGACGCGCTGAATTCCGGCAAGGTCAAGGCCGCCGGTCTGGACGTGTGGCTCAGTGAAAAGGAGCCCAACTGGGCCCTGGCCTCTCATCCCGCCGTGGCCTGCACCCCCCATATCGGTGCCGGCACCAAGGAAGCCCAAAAGCGCATCGGCGCGGAGCTGGTGGACATCATCGAGTCCTTCGGCAAATAACCCCTCCCTCCATTCAATCTATTCTATTAAGAGGCGGTATCTGCAAAGCAGATACCGCCTTTTCTGTCAATCAACCACCATGCGCTGTAAGAAGAATCGGGGGATAGTGTGAAAGGGGGCCGATGAGGCCCCGCTTTCACTTTGAGGTGCACAAAGTGCGCCGGATCGTCCGCCCGCAGGCGACACAGGGTCAAATATCACGCATTTTGACCCTGTGCCTCA
>JAVVPH010000259.1:0-2797 GCA_036655835.1 Oscillibacter sp. | reverse complement strand
AGATCAAAAACCTGGGTGCAAACTTTTTGGCGGAACTGGGTACCAATGTGCTGCCCTACGTCAAGGATCTGGCGGAGGATGCGCTGCCAAAGGTGCAAACCGCGCTGCAAACCGCGGGTACCTATGTGGTTAATACCATCATCCCAGCGGCCAAGGAAACTATGGCGTGGATCAGTGAACACAGCGACGGCCTTTTGGCATTGGCGGGCGCCGTGGGCACCGCCGTTATCGCCTACAAGGCGGCAAAGGCCGCCCTGGCCATTTACAACACGGTCACCTCTGTGGCAAAAATTCTTTCCATTACATCCACCGCCGCAACCGCAGCGCAGACCGGCGCAACGGTAGCGCAGGCGGCGGCGACTACGGGAGCAATCGCACCCACCACCGCCCTGGCGGTAGCCACAAACGCCCTTTGCTGGCCAATACTGGCCGTCGTGGCGGCAATCGCCGCTGTGGTGGCCATCGTTATTCTGCTGGTGCGGAATTGGGACAAGGTAAAGGCTGCGGCCATTCAAGTATGGAATACCATCAAAAGTGTTTGGGGTGCCGTGGCAACCTGGTTCAATGACAACGTGATCACCCCGCTGGTCAGTTTTTTCTCCCCAATCGTGGAAACGGTGGGCGGGTTCTTTTCGACGCTGTGGGACAACATCGTGGCCGTTTGGACTATGGTGGGCACTTGGTTTAACGAGAATGTAGCAGCCCCGATCAACGCAGCATTTCAGGCCGTCAGCGACTTTGTAAAAGGCGTTTTCAACGGTCTGATGGGATTTGTCGAGGGCATGATCAACGGGGTCATTGGAGCCATCAATAAGTTTATCGGCGGGTTCAGCGGTATTGTGGGCAAAGCTGCGGCTTTCATCGGCGTGGACTGGGGCGGAATTTCAGAGTTGCCACAGGTTTCCCTCCCACGTTTGGCCGCCGGCGGTATTGCGACGGCGCCCACGCTGGCCGAGATTGGCGAGGGCGGAGAGCCGGAGGCGGTGCTGCCCCTTAGTAAGCTGGCCGCGTTGCTGGACGAATGGACCAAGCCGAAACCGACGGGCGGCGGATCTGCCGGCGGCGGAGACGGGGAAACGGTCATGTTTGCCCCGGTATTCAATTTCTACGGAAACACCACCAAAGAGGAGGCCAAAGAGGCCGGGCGGGTCAGCTTCGCGGAGTTCAAACGCCTGTATAAGCAGATGAAAGCCGAGGAGCGCCGCAAGAGTTTCAGCCCAGCGTAAGGAGGACGACGCCATGGAAAAAACCTATACCACAAAGCAGGGGGACGCCTGGGACGCCATTGCCGCCCAGGTATATGGCGACAGTAAATATACCGGCTGGCTGATGCAGAACAATTTCCCTGCGCTGGACATTTTCGTGTTTGGCGCCGGCGTCGTCCTCCAGACCCCGGAGCCGCCGGAGGACGACGCCGCCAGCAATGTGCCGATCTGGAGGACCGAGACATGAGGACACGCAGAGCAGACGCGGATCTGACGTGGAACGGCGCAGCAGTCACCAGCAAAATGGTGGGCACAAAGGTGGAGGTAACCTACACGGACCCCGCCAGCGGAGAGGCCGACAGCCTGGACATTGCGATCCAAGACCGGGGCCGTCAATGGACTACGGCGTGGCTGCCTATGGTGGGCGACACGCTGACCGCCGCCATCAAGACGGCAGACTGGGAGCGGGAGGGTGACAACCGGACGCTGCCCTGCGGCTTTTTCGTCCTGGACAACTTCGAGTTTCAAGGCTGGCCAGTCACCGGCACCATTTCCGGCGTCTCCGTTCCGGCGGACGGCAATTTCCGGGCAACCGAGCGGAGCAAGACCTGGGAAAATGTCACAATCCAAGAAATCGGAAAAGAGATTGCCAAGCGGGCCGGGGTCACCCTGGCCTGGGACGTGGAGGGTGAGACATTCACCATCAAGACTGTGGAGCAATCGGAACAAACAGACTGTGATTTTTTCGCGGGCCTGTGCGACACCTACGGCCTGGCCACAAAGGTCTACGCCCAGAAAATCGTGGTCTATGACCGCGAGAAGTACAAGAAAAAGGACCCGGTGGCCAAGATCACCGAGGGGGACCTGGAAACCTGGAGTTGGACCAAGACCCTGACGGGGACCTATACAGGCGGGGAATACACCTACACCGACCCCTCCACCGAGGCGGAAATCAAGGTCACCGTGGGCGCGGGCACCCGGATCCTGAAACAGTCCGGTAAGGCCGACAGCAAGGCCGACGCGGAGCGGATGATCACCGCGGCTATTAACAAGGCCAACCACGGCGCCGCCAAGCTGACCGCCACCATCACCGGAAACGCGGCCCTGGTGGCCTCCCAATGTGTCACGGTGGTGGGCCTGGGCAAGCTGTCCGGCAAATATTTTATTGACACCATCACCCACCACGTTGGCGGATCCGGTTACACCATGGACCTGGAAATGTCGCTGGTGGAGGCTATGACCGAGGAGGTCATAAAGGACGCAACGCAGCGCCTGGCGGCGGTGGGCGTCATGGATAGCCCCGATTACTGGGTGGCCCACTACAAGGACGTGGGCAGCCTGGGCGGGCTGATCCTGAACATGGCCACCCGGATCAAGGTCAACCTGGGCGGCAGCAGCGTCACCACCGTGACCGCAGCCCTGGCGGTGCTGACCAACACGGGCGTGATCAATTCCCCGGACTACTGGGCCAAGAAATACACCGCTGTGGCGTGGCTGGATCGGCTGCTGATCAACGCCGCCAATGCGCTGACACAGGATTGAGGAGGGCACCATGGCAAATGAAACCAGACTGGGGAAAATCTCCACCGTTG
>JAVVPH010000258.1:0-2819 GCA_036655835.1 Oscillibacter sp. | reverse complement strand
TTGTGGAGGATATGAACGAGGACCGCATGACTTATTATTACTTGCTGACAAAGGAGAACTGGCTTGGACGAGTATCTGGTGCCCTTTGCCGAGGCGGAGAGCGAATTTGTTGAGAAGCGCTCCCGGTTTATCGGAGGCATCTGGCGGGTGGAAAACGAGGCGGAGGCCCGGACGCGCATCGAGGAGACACGAAAAAAGTACCACGATGCCCGGCACCACTGCTGGTGCTATCTATTGAAGGAGGGCGGCGTGGTCCGCTATTCCGACGACGGCGAGCCACAGGGCACGGCGGGACAGCCCATGCTGAATGTGTTTCAGCGCCAGGGGGTGAGTCAGGTCTGCTGTGTGGTGACTCGGTATTTCGGCGGGATTTTACTGGGGGCCGGGGGCTTGACCCGGGCTTACGCCAAAAGCGCCAAGGACGCGCTGGACGCGGCGGGGCTTTGCTCCGTGCGGCTTTGGACGCTGTGGGACATCCCCTGCGGCTATCCGCTTTTTGAGCGGGTGAAGCTGGATGTGGCGGACCACGGCGGCGTGGTGCGCCGCGTGGACTACGGCGAAAAAATTACCCTGCGGGCGGCGTTTCCGCCGGAGGGCGCGGAGGCGTTTGCCCTGCGGCTGACGGAGCTGTCCGCCGGGGAGCTGACCATGGCGGCGGCGGGAGAGGAATGGCTTTCGGGGCCGAGGCAGTGAGAGAACAATACGCGATGGGTGGTGACGAGTATCAAGGGGCGGCAATTGGAAATTTTAGTCTATTTGCTCAAATGCAAAAAGACCACCTATCAACAGCTTGCACAGCGCTTTGAGGTGAGTCGGAAAACCATTGAACGGGACATCGACCGCCTGTCCGCCATGGGGATTCCGGTGTACTGCACCCAGGGCGTGGGCGGCGGCGTGCATTTGGACGAGCACTATCAATTTGGGCGCAGTTTTTTTACCGATACAGAGATTCACCAGATTGTTTTTGCCCTGAAAATTATGGACAGTCTGGCGAAAACACCCCAAAAACATGGGATTATCGACAAATTGTGCCTGATTGCGCCGGAGCTTAGCGCGGTGTTTGAAAGCGACGCAGAACAGTATTTGAGCGTTGACTTGCTCTCGGAAAAAGTCGACATGGAGCCATTGATTTACCGGAAAATTGAGGACTGTTTCAACCGCGAGGTGCTTGCCGTGGTGAACGGCACGTTGCGCGTTGCGCCGATTGGCTACGTATTGAAGCCCGATGGCCTCTATCTATTCTGTTTTTCGGATTTTTATCAGCTCATCAAGTGCCGGGAGATAGAGACATTTGAAGTGAGTGACCTGGAGTTTGAGCGGACCTTTCTCTCCTACGAGGAATATCAAAAAAGTGGCAGGTAAACAAGACAGAATGTGTCGTGTTTACCTGCTATGATATTCTTCGGAGGTAAAAAGATGGAACACAATATTTATGAGCACAAGTCCCTGACAAAACTGATTTTTATATTTGGGATCCCCTCCATTCTCTCCCTGATGATTGAGATGCTGACGGGGATTGTGGATACGGCGTTTGCCGGAAATTTGCCGGGAATCGGTGACGCCGCGCTGTCTGCCATGGCGTTGATTTCCCCCGTTTTGGGCATTTTTACCGCATTACAAACCCTGTTTGCCATGTCCACCGGTATTTTAATCGCAAAATATTTGAACGATGAAACGCGAAAAAATTGCAGCTATACCACCGGCGTTGTGCTGAGCGTGGCGGTGTCGGCGCTGACATCCCTGCTTTGCTTTTGCGCACTGCCCCAGATTGTATCGGCCTTGGGCGCGGAGGGGCAAATTTTTTATCTGGCAAGGCAATACCTGGAGATTCAACTGCTGAGCAATATTTTCAGCAGCGTGGGCTATACCCTGACCTGCTGTATTCGTGCCTTTGGCTTTCCCAAGGCGGAGGTGGGCATCATCACCGGGGCGGTGGCCGTCAATGTGATTTTCAATTTTCTCTTTGCGTTTTGCTTCCACATGGGCCTTGCGGGGCTTGCGTGGGGCACCTTGGTCAGCGAGAGCGTCTGCGCACTGTGCGCCGTGGCGTTTTTGGTAAAAAAGAAGCGGTGGCTGCCCGGAAAGCCGCTGCCACTGCGCTGTTTTTTCAAAAGTGCCGGGGAGCTATTTAAAATCGGCATTGCCCAGACCGCCATTCAGATTCTGGGCGGCTGCACGGGCTTTGTTCTCAACGGCAGACTGCTGGCGTTAGGCTCCATGGCCCATGTGGCCGCTTGGAGCGTGGTACAGCGGATTTACACCTTTACATTGATGCCGATTGTGGGGCTGACCCAGGGCGTGCAGACGATTATTTCCTATTTGAGCGGCAATGACGAGCCGGAAAAAATTGCGGAGCTATCCCGGAAAACCATGCTGCTGTGCGGCGGCTTCGGCGTCGCCGCCCTCCTGGGAATGATGAAGTTCGGGCATTATTTCGCGGCCCTTTTTGGCGGAAGCGGTGACATTCTCGCGATTGCGCAGACGGTGCTTCTGATTGTATTTCTCGGCTTTCCCTTTGTGGGAATCCTGTACACCAACATGACCCTGCTGCAAGTGACGGAGCATGAGGTCGCATCGGTGCTGCTCATTTTATCGAGACAGGTGTTCTTCCTCATTCCCCTGGTCTATCTGGTTCCGTTTTTGGCCGGCGCGGGACAGTGGCGCATATCTCCGATGATGGCGCTGTTTTTCTGTATGCCGCTGGCAGATATTTTATCCGTGCTATTTGCGGCCTGCGTGAAAAAAAGAATTTCCGGAGCACAAAAGGCTGCATCTTAAAAAGATGCAGCCTCAGTCTGTCGAAGAACCCTGCTACGCAT
>JAVVPH010000257.1:0-2848 GCA_036655835.1 Oscillibacter sp. | reverse complement strand
TCTTGTTACTGCGCACGGTGGTTGATTGACAGCCAGAATCACTCCCGGGCCCGGGGGAGATTCCAGCGAAAGTGGGCGGAAAGTCCGCGAATCAGCAGCACCAGGCCGGTTCCGCCCAAGATGGCGGCAGGTCGGCCCGCGCTGTGCCACAGGAGGGCGCAGAGCAGTGCCCCCGCCAGGGAGGCCGAGGCGTAGACGTGCTTCACAAAAATATAGGGGGTATTTCCCGCCATCATATCCCGGAGCACGCCCCCGCCCACGCCGGTGACCACCCCCACAAACACCAGCAAAAACAGCGTGGGCGATTTCACGCTATCATAGGCGATTTGAATGCCCATCACCGTGAAAATGCCCAGGCCCAAGGAGTCTACCACCAGCATGGTCCCCTCGTAAAGGCGCTGGTCCCGCATGAAAAGTCTCCGCACCTTGGGCAAAAACACGATGAACGCCGTCACCAGCGACACCGTGGCATAGATGGGGTCCCGAAAGGTGACCGGCGGCGTATTGCCCAAAATCAGGTCCCGGAGCACGCCCCCGCCCACGGCGGTGGTCAGTCCTAAAATACACACGCCGAAAATATCCATATTTTTCCGCAGGCCGGTCATGGCCCCCGAGGCCGCAAAGGCCACGGTGCCCACCAATTCCAAAATCAACACAAACACATCCATGGCAATTCCTCACCCAACTCACCGTATTTTTGCGCAAAAGACCCCGCCCCCGCTTTTTGCAAGCCAGCGGCCCCGGGGGGTATGACACCCTCGCCGCCTGCGGCGTGATGGTATCGTATTAAAATCGCGTATTCTATTCGCCTGCAGATAGTATACCATAGCCGCTTGCGGCTATGGTATACTTTTTTAATTGCGTATTGTATTCGCCTGCGGACATGATACAAGAGGTTCTCCACCGGGGCAATCGCTTTTTGCGAGGTCCCCTGCTTTTCCGTTCGTTTTTTCGTTTGACCCCTCAGTTTGACGGTTGGCGGGGTCTGTGCTAAACTGGGGGAACCTCTGATTCTATCTGTCACGCGGATTGATTCGGCGGTTTCCGAGACATCATCCGCTTGTCAAATCAAGCGCAAAAGGAGCTGCCTATGAAGCCAAGCACTCTCCTGCAATTCGGTGCCTTCGGCCTGAGCACCATCCTCTTTCGCCGGAAAAAGCCGATTCTCGGCACCATCATTCTCACCGACCGGTGCAACCTGCACTGCAAGCACTGCTCCGTCAATAATCTGACGGCGGTGGTGCATCCCTACCCTCAAATTCAGGGGGAAATGCGCCAGCTTTACGCCATGGGCATCCGCATTTTATTTTTCTGCGGCGGGGAGACATTTCTCTGGGAGGACAGCGGTAAGACCCTGCGGGATTTGGTGCGAGAGGCCAAGGCCATGGGCTTTTTGATTGTCAACGTGGTCACCAACGGCACCTTCCCGCTGGATTTGCCGGAGGCTGACCTGATTCTTTTGAGCTTGGATGGGGACGAAGCCCACCACAACCTGATTCGCGGCGACACCTACGCCCAGATTATGGACAATATCCGCCGCGCCACCGCTGACAACATCTGCTTTTACATGGCCATCAACCAGCTCAACAAGCGCTGCATCCGCTCCGTGTGCGAGGCCGCCAAGGCAAACCGCAACGTGCGGGCGGTCTCCTTTAATTTTCACACGCCCTACCCCGACACCACGGCCTTGGCGCTCACCCGGGCGGACAAAACCGCCTGCTGCGCGGAGCTATCCGCCCTGATGGACGAGGGGTTTCCCATCTTCAACCTGAAATCCGCGTTCCCCTATTTGATTGACAACTCCTTTCCCACCCCCTGCTACCAGTGCGTGGTGATGGAGGACGGGAAGCTCTCCCGCTGCGGGCGCTGCATCGACGTGCCGGGTCTGTGCGACCAGTGCGGCTACTTTTTCGCGGCGGAATACGCGCTGGTCTTTCACGGGAATCTGCGGGTGGCGGCGGAGATGCTGCGCACCTACCTTCGATACATATGACCTGTCTGCACGGGCGCGCACCCGCCCCAGATGCAGGCGCAGGAATTTTTGAGGAGCGCCCATGAGTTTGATCACTTCCCTGACCCGCGTTTGGCTGACCCGCTCCCTTCGCCCCTTTCATTTCACCAGCCAATTCGACCCGGTTTTGCCCGTGGAGGACGCTCTGCATCCGGGACTGTACATCCACATTCCCTTCTGCCGGACGCTGTGCAGCTTTTGCCCCTACTGCAAGGTGGTTTACAGCGCGGCGCTGGCGAGCGCGTATGTGGACGCGCTGAAGCGGGAGATTGTGCTGGTGGGCAGCCGCTTTCCCGCCCGCAAAACCGTGACTTCTCTCTATTTCGGCGGCGGAACCCCCGCGCTTTTGGCAGGGGAAATCGCCGGGCTGATGGACACGGTGCGCCGCTATTTTACCATCACGGAGGGCGTGGGGCTGGAGCTGCACCCGCTGGACGTGACGGTGGAGACGCTGCAAACCCTGAAAGCCGCCGGCGTCACCCGCATCAGCATCGGCATCCAGTCGTTTTCGGACGCATATCTGGACATTCTCGGCCGTGGAACGCAAAACTGGGCGCCCATGTTCGCGGCGCTGCGCGCCGTGCCCTTTGAGACGGTTTCCATGGATTTTATTTTCGCCCTGCCGGGGCAGACCATTGACTCCGTGCGCGAGGACATTGAAACGGCCTTTGCCAACGGCGCCAACCACGTCGCCCTGTATCCCTTCATCGACTTCACCTACACCAGCCGCAGCTTCCCCAAAATGCCGGAGGGGGAGAAAAAGCGGCTTCTTTCCGATATCACGTCGTACTGCGCCGAGCAGGGCTATGTGCGGGACTCCATCTGGACTTTTGCCAA
>JAVVPH010000256.1:1563-2855 GCA_036655835.1 Oscillibacter sp. | reverse complement strand
GTTCGTATTGGTTGAAAGTGGTGGAGCATTTACAACCGTATACGAACACTGGGGATCATTTGCGGCAATAGCGTTTTCAATAAAATTAAGGTCAACGGTGCCGCTGCCGGCGGAAAAGTTTAGGGCTATTTTTATACCGTCGTCGCTAAGATAGATTGCGTTGACAAAGATGTGGATTAGCTTTTCACGGTACGCCGGATCATCGACGTTGCCGCCCCGGAATTGTTCCAACCAGTACACCACGCGTTCACGCGTATGGATGGGGCGCAGCACCTTTTCTGTCTCAATGGAGCGGATCAGTTTAAGCTGCTCCCGCTCCAAATCCTCCAAACGGGATTTTGTGGTGGTGGTGTAGACGCCCGCCTCAATGGCGGCAATGATGTTTTTAATGCTGGCCTCAACCTGTTTTTGCCGGGCGGTCAAGGCACCAATGGTGCCATCGTCTTTGTGCCGGAGCTGGTAATCAATTACACAGTCGGCCATCCACTCTATGACGCGATCCTGTAAGACATAGGCCACGACGCTTTTGCAAACAAAATCTTCAATCCATTCACGGGGAGCGTTTTTCTTTTTGCAATCATGGTCCAGCCGGTGCTTTTGGCAGGTATAATAATAATGCTTTCCGCCGGCCTTGCCCGTGCCGCTGATCCCCACCATAGGGGACCCGCAAAGACCACAAAACAGCTTGCCGGTCAGTAGATAATCGCCGGAATGGCGGAAAGCACCCACAGGGTTTGCTTTTGTCGTTAGCTTGTGCTGGGCGGCCAGCCATGTGCTACGGTCAACAATCTGCGGGATCCCGCCCTCTGTGCGAATGTCTCCATAAATATACACACCGGCGTATCGTTCATTTGACAAGAGCCGGTGAAAGCTGCCCTTGTTCCACTGGCCGCCGCGCTTTGTCGTAATACCGCGCTGGTTCAAATCGGCAGCCATGTCCGCAAAAGCCCAGCCGGACAGGAAGTGATCATAAATTTCACACACAATAGCCGCCTGGCCGTCGTCTATGGCGTACAGGTGATTTTTGTCTGCCAGGTAGCCATAGGGCAATGAGCCGGTAACCATACACCGGCCAGCATTATCAAGCAATCCACGCATAATGTCCTCCGCCATATTCTCACTAAAAAATTGGTTTACATTCATCATCGTGCGGAGCGCAAACCGCCCGGCGGCATTGTCGCCGAATTCCTCTTTAGCGTAGAGGGTGCGCACACCAAATTTACTTAGTTTTTCCTCATTGGTAAGCGATTGCAACATATTACGGCCCATGCGGTTGGATTTCCAGGCGATCA
>JAVVPH010000256.1:0-1541 GCA_036655835.1 Oscillibacter sp. | reverse complement strand
GAAAATACCCCTTTTCGGCGTCCCTCATCATGCGCTGAAACGAATTGCGGCGGTCCGTTTTGCCGGTAATTGCTTTGTCGTCGTAAATGTCCAAAATATACAGATTGTTCCTCTTTGCGAACTCGGTACATTCGTCAATCTGTTGCTCTATGCTGGCCTCCCGCTGATTGTGGGAAGAATACCGGGCGTAAATCACGGCGACGCCGGAGGACGCGGCACGATCAACCGCTGAAACGTCGCGCATACTCTTTTTTCGCGGGGACATGCCACCACCTCCATCTGTGTGGGAATTCTACAACCCCAATAGCTGTGCTTTCTTCGCGTCATATTCCGCCTGCGTGATAGCGTTCATATCTAACAGCTGCTTATATTTCAATAATTCATCAGCGGAGCCACCAGCCGGAGCGGCAGCGGACGCCGGCAGCTGGGAGGCGTTGAAAACAACGTCAAGCAAGGAAACAATATGATTTCCTATGTCTTTCATGCCGGTATAAATAAGCCCGCCCTTTTTTGTTTCGGAGCCGATCAACGAAATTTCAAGCCTTGAAACAAAATCATCACGGACGGAAATGGCAACAACCATGCTGGTGACAATATCCTTTTGTTTTTTACCAAGCCCGCCGCCAACTATGGCACCAACACCACCAAAAGCCAGCCCACCAACAACGGCAGATCCAAACCCGCCCTTGGTGACAGATACGCCATCTTCTACAAGCTCATAGTCAATCAAATTAGCAAAAGAAAACAACTGGGGGTTTTTCTTGTCCAGGGCGGGAACGCACCAGAGCTTGTTCACGGTATCAATCTCTAAATGATTGGGCACGGACGCCGTTGGAGAAAAAAGCCGGTATTTATCAAAATTTTCTGTACGCTGGAAAATACGCTGCCTAATTTGTTCGGCGGATTTCAAGGAAAACGACGACACCGGGGCGCATTTTTGGGCACAGTCGCGGCAAATAATACCGTCGGAGATTTTAACACTGGAAAGGCCGCCCACCTTGCCCCCACAAATTGCACACAATTCTTTTCCACCAAATAAGCCCATGGTAATCCTCCTTTGCCCGCTCATTCGAGCGGGCTATTTTTTTACAATTACGCCATCTTTTTAGAGCTGCCGCCGCTTTGCCCACCTAAAGCTGATGATTTTGCCGCCACTTTTTTCTGGTCCTCAAGCTCCCGGCGATATGAGGCCGTTTCTGCGTCAACGTCAACAGAACCGGGATCGGCGGGATCGTAAGGAGAGGCAGGGACAACTGTATTAGAGTACGCGGCGGAAACCTCCACAATGTAGTCAACGAGCACCTGGCGGCTTTGCGGTTTCATGGAAATAAATTTTTCAATCAGAATATAATCGCCGTGAGTTAGCCCGTATTCCCTTGCGAGCATATCCAGGGCGTCACAGGGAGCGGGTACAAACATTTCACCGTTCCCTGTCCGCAGCCAGTCCTCATTTACACCAAATTCTTTGCAAATATTATTTACGACAGAACTTGACGGGTTGCGCCGCCCGCTTTCGTATCCGGTGAGTGTGTTTTGCGTGG
>JAVVPH010000255.1:0-2863 GCA_036655835.1 Oscillibacter sp. | reverse complement strand
TGCCTTTTTACCACCGTCCTTCATTTCGGGCTTGACTTCTAATAGTTAATCTTTCGTATGCAGCGCTGTGCTGCGCGTGTCTCCTCTTTCGCCCAATTTTCGCCGCTCCGCGGTCTTGGGCCTTGCCTGTCAATCACCCCAAAAGGCCCGGAGCCTCGGGGGATTTTTGATATGCTGAGTATACTCCCGCCGCACCGGGAGGTCAACGGTTTTTCAATTTATTCACACTTCGTTTTCAATCCATGCCCGGCTCCGCTCCACCGCCCGCAGCCAACGGCGGTACTCCCCGTCGCAGACGCTCTCGTCCCGCCGGGGCAGGAAGAGATGCTGACTGCGCCGCAGGGCGGCCAACTGGTCCAGGTCGCTCCACACGCCGCAGGCCAAGCCCGCCAGTGCCGCCGCGCCGAAGGCCGTCGTCTCCACCTGGGCAGGGCGGTCCACCGGCAATCGCAGCAGGTCCGCCTGGGTTTGCAGCAAAATATCGCTGACGCAGGCACCGCCGTCCACCCGGAGGGCGGTGAGGCGGCAGGGGGCGTCCGCCTCCATGGCCCGGACCAAATCCGTCACCTGATAGGCGATGGAATCCAGCACAGCCCGGGCCAAATGGGCCTTGGTGCTGCCCCGGGTGAGGCCCACGATGGTCCCCCGGGCGTACATATCCCAGTAGGGCGCGCCCAGGCCCGTGAAGGCCGGCACCACCACCACGCCCCCCGCGTCCGGCACATTTTCCGCCAGGCGGTCGCAGTCCGGGGCGCTTTGAATCAGTCCCAGCTCGTCCCGCAGCCACTGGATGGTGCTGCCGGCGTTGAACACGCTGCCCTCCAAGGCATAGGTGGTTTTTCCGCCCACGGACCAGGCAACGGAGCTCACCAGTCCCGCCCGGGAGGAAACCGGGGCAGCGCCCACATTCATCAGGGTAAAACAGCCGGTGCCGTATGTATTTTTGGCCTGACCGGGGGTGAAGCAGCTCTGCCCGAACAGGGCGGCGGCCTGGTCCCCGGCGCTGCCGCAGATGGGCAGGCCCGCCAGCATTTCCAGGCCCGGAATCCCCGCCGCCACCCGGCCCACCTCGCCGGAATTGGGTCTTGGCTCCGGCAGGAGGGACAGCGGCACGTCCATGGCGCGGCAAAGCTCCTCATCCCATTGCAGGGTATGGATGTTGAAGAGCATGGTGCGGGAGGCGTTGGAGTAGTCCGTCACATGGACCTTGCCCCCGGTGAGGTTCCAGATGAGCCAGGAATCCACCGTCCCGGCGCACAGCTCCCCCCGCTCCGCCCGCTGGCGGGCACCGGGGACGGTATCTAAAATCCACTGGATTTTTGTGCCGGAAAAATAGGCGTCGATGCGCAGGCCCGTCCGTGCGGCAATGGTCTCTCCCCACCCGGCGGCAGACAGCGCGTCGCAGAGGGCGGCGGTGCGGCGGCACTGCCAGACGATGGCGTTGTACACCGGCTCGCCGGTGCGGCGGTCCCACAAAATGGTAGTCTCCCGCTGGTTGGTGATGCCGATGGCGGCAATTTGCCGGGGGTCGATGTGGGCGGTGCCCACCGCCTCAGACAAGGCCCGTCTCTCCGTGTCCCAAATCTCCCGAGGGTCATGCTCCACCCAGCCGGGCTGGGGATAAATCTGGCGGAAGGGATACTGGGCCTTGGAGACGATCTCCCCGCCGCAATTGAATAAAATGGCCCGGGAACTGGTGGTCCCCTGGTCCAGAGCGACAACGTAGGTTTCCATGGTTATCCTCCTCTGGCTTTTTTAAAAATAGCGTGGTATTATGAAATAAAGTATAGCATAAGGAGGCTGGGTTGAACATGGGTAAACGCGAATTTACCATTCCCTCCGCCGACGGAAAAACCGCGCTCCACGCCGTGGAATGGCTGCCGGAGGGCGCGCCCCGGGCGGTGGTGCAAATTTCTCACGGGGTGTCGGAGTATATTTTGCGCTACGAACCCTTTGCGGAGTATCTGACGAAACAGGGCTTTGCCGTCATCGGCAACGACCATCTGGGCCACGGCTCCTCCGTGGCGGAGGGCGGCGCGCGGCTGTATTTCGGTCCCAAGGGCAGTTGGAATTGGGTGGTGGACGACCTGTACGCCCTGCGCTGTCAGACGGGAAAGCGGTTTCCGGGGCTTCCCTATTTTTTGATGGGCCACTCCATGGGGTCCTTTTTGGCCCGGACCTACCTCATCCGCTACCCCGGCACGGTGGATGCCGCCATTGTCATGGGCACAGGGCAAATGGCCCCGGCCATCGTCGCGGGGGGACGCTTGGTGGCCGCCCAGCAGGCCCGCAGGGTGGGGGAAACCAAGTCCAGTCCGTTGGTGATGCAGTTGGCCTTTGGCACGTATAACAAGCTCTTCGCCCCCAATCGCACGGCGTTTGACTGGCTGTCCGTCAATGGGGAAAACGTGGACGCCTACGTGGCGGACCCCCTCTGCGGGGAAAATCCCTCCACCGGTTTGTTCCGGGAAATGCTGGGGGGCATGGCCTTCATCTCCAATCCAGAGCATTTGAAAAAAATGAACGCCAACACCCCGATTTTGTTCCTCTCCGGGTCCATGGACCCGGTGGGCGCGTGCGGCAAGGGCGTGGAAAAGGCCTGTGCCAGCTTCCGCAAGGCCGGCGTGCGGGACGTATCCATGAAGCTCTACCCCGGCCTGCGCCACGAAATTTTGCAAGAGGACTGCAAAGAGTTGATTTACCAGGACATCGCCCAATGGCTGGAATCCAAGCTTCCAGTGCCTTGACGCACCCCCGGGAAAATCGGCTTCCAAATTCATGGCAGCCCCGCCGCGTTGCAGCGTAGCCGGGTTTTCCTCCGCGCCCAGCGTATTCCGTGGTTCCGCACCTGCACTCATACCCC
>JAVVPH010000254.1:0-2872 GCA_036655835.1 Oscillibacter sp. | reverse complement strand
GATCGCCGTCGATGGAGCCGAAGTTGCCGTGACCGTCCACCAGGGGGTAGCGCATGGAGAAATCCTGGGCCAGACGGACCAGCGCGTCGTACACGGATTGGTCGCCGTGGGGATGATACCGGCCCAGCACGTCGCCCACGGCGGTGGCGCATTTGCGAAAGGCCTTGTCATAGGTCAGATTATCCTCGTACATGGCATAGAGAATCCGGCGATGCACGGGCTTTAAACCGTCCCGCACGTCGGGCAGGGCGCGGCCCACGATCACGCTCATGGCGTATTCGATATAGGACTGCTCCATCTCCGGCACCAGCGGGGAGCGGACAATTTTTTGGTCAGGGTAGCGGATTTCCTCCGGGTCGTACTGGGGTTTCTTACTCATATCGCGGGGCCTCCCTTAATAGTCGAGATTGACCGCGTATTTTGCGTTCTTCTCGATAAATTCTTTCCGTGGCTCCACCTTTTCGCCCATCAAAATGGTGAAGGTTTCGTCTGCCAGCACGGCATCATCCAGCTCAATGCGCTTGAGCGTCCGCTTTTCCGGGTCCATGGTGGTTTCCCACAGCTCATGGGGATTCATCTCGCCCAGGCCCTTATAGCGGCTGATATCCACCTTGGCGTTGGGGTTGTCGCCCCGGAGCTCCGCGCTGATGCGGTCCCGCTCCTCGTCCGTAAAGGCCACCCGGGAGGTCTTCCCCCGGGAGAGCTTATAGAGGGGCGGCACGGCGGCGTACACGTAGCCATGCTCGATGAGGGGGCGCATAAAGCGGAAGAAAAAGGTCAGCAGCAGCGTGCGGATATGGGAGCCGTCCACATCGGCATCCGCCATGATAATGACTTTGTGATAGCGGAGCTTATTGTTGTCAAACTCGTCCCCAATGCCGCCGCCCAGATCAGCGATAACCGGGGTGAGCTTTTCGTTGCCGTAGACCTTGTCGGCCCGGGCTTTTTCCACATTCAGCATCTTGCCCCACAGGGGTAAAATGGCCTGAAAGCGGGAGTCCCGCCCCTGGGTGGCGGAGCCGCCGGCGGAATCGCCCTCAACGATGTAAAGCTCTGTCAGCTCGGGGTTCACCTCGTTGCAGTCCCGCAATTTGTCCGGCATAGCCGCGCCGCCCAGGGCGGTTTTCCGGCGGATGCTCTCCCGGGCGCGCTTGGCGGCCTCCCGGGCGCGGTTGGCGGTGAGGGCTTTGTCCAGAATCATCCGGCCCACCTGGGGATTTTCCTCCAGAAAAACCTCCAGCTTGTCGGAGACGACGTTGTTGACCAGGGTGCGGATTTCGCTGTTGCCCAGCTTGGTTTTGGTCTGGCCCTCAAACTGCGCGTCCATCAGCTTCACGGAGATGATGCAGGTCAGGCCCTCCCGGCAGTCCTCGCCGGAGACTTTGTCATCGTTTTTCAGCAGGCCGATTTTCTTGCCGTAGGCGTTTAAAACGTTGGTCAGCGCCCGCTTAAAGCCCTCCTCGTGCATACCGCCCTCGGGGGTGTGGACGTTGTTGGCAAAGGAGAGAATATTCTCGTTGTAGCTGGAATTGTATTGCAGAGCCACCTCCGCCACAGACCCGTCCTTGGAGCCGGACATATAAATAACGTCGTTATGAAGAGCGTCCTTGTTGCGGTTGATCCACGCCACAAACTCCCGAATACCGCCGGCGTAGCACATGGTGTCCTCCTGCTCCAATTCCGGGCGGAGGTCCACGGTGCGGATGCGCAGGCCCGCGTTGAGAAAGGCCTCCTCCCGCATCCTTGTGTGGAGGATATCGTAGCTGTAAATCAAATCCTCAAAAATTTCGCCGTCGGGCTTGAAGGTGACGGTGGTGCCGTTGTAATCCGTGTCGCCCACAATCGTCATTTCCTGGTCGATCTGGCCCCGCTTAAATTTCATCTCATAGATTTTCCCGTCCCGATGGACCTGGACCACCAGCCATTCGCTCAGGGCGTTGACCACGGAAGCGCCCACGCCATGGAGGCCGCCGGCGACCTTATAGCCCCCGCCGCCGAACTTTCCGCCGGCGTGGAGCACGGTGAACACCACCTCCACGGCGGGCTTGCCGGTTTGGGACTGAATGTCCACCGGGATGCCCCGGCCGTTGTCAACGACGGTGATGGTGTTGTCGGGGTTAATCTGCACGGTGATGTCGGTGCAAAAGCCCGCCAGGGCCTCGTCGATGGAGTTGTCCACAATCTCGTAGACCAGGTGGTGCAGTCCCGAGGCGGAGGTGGAGCCGATATACATACCCGGCCGCTTGCGGACGGCCTCTAAGCCCTCCAAAACCTGGATTTCCGACGCGCCGTACTCGTGCTCCGGGTTCATGCTTGCCAAATTTTCGTTTTCAGACATTCTTGGATTCTCCTCTCAATCGCAGGGGGCCGCTTCTGCAATCGGCGCAGGCAATCTCGTCGCGCCGATGGAAGAAGAGGTCCCCGGGGCAGTGGGCAGACTGCGCTCAGTCCGCTTTTGTCTGCCCGCCTGTCAATGGAATTTCAAAACGTCCCGACTCCGCCCGTTTTTGGAGGGTGCCGGAATTCAGTTGGGATAAATAGACGATTTGCGGGTGATAGGGGTGGTCGCAGACGATAAAGGACTTGGGAATATCGCCGGAAATATCCAAAACCACGCCGTCCCGCTCCGCCCGGGCCAAATAGTCCCGGGTGCGCTTGCCGTAGCTGGCGGTGTCCATGTCAAAAATGCCGATGACCCGCCGTTCCGGCAAAATTTCATTTTGGCCCAGATGGAGATACATCCAAAAGCTCCTCTCTAACACGTCCCGCTCCAAAATAAATGCACTGTTTCCGGCAGTTCAAATAAAAAATCACAAAATCTCGCCGTTTTTCACGGAAAACCACCGCCCGCACAGCCGTACCGGCACAGCCG
>JAVVPH010000253.1:0-2880 GCA_036655835.1 Oscillibacter sp. | reverse complement strand
TGAACGCGGCGGAGGCCCTGGCCATTCGGTGGCACATGGGAGCCTATGACGACGCTGTGAAAGGCGGATCCCGCGCCATGAATGAGGCCATGACCATGACGCCGCTGGTGTGGCGTCTCCAGGAGGCTGACATGTGCGCCGCCTGGATTGACGAAAGGGGCGGGGAAAATGGCTGAAACCGTAGAGGCGCGGGCGCTGAAAATTGCCGCCAAAGTCATGCAGGCCGCTGGCCTTTGCCGTTATGACACGGTGGAAAAATGCCGCATGGGGTATGTTGACGACGCTACATGCGATCAGTGTATCAGGGCGTGGTTGCTTTCAAAGGCCAGAAAGGAATTGAAAAAGGAGGGGAAAAAGAAATGAGCCAGAGATCCGAGAAGTACGCCAGATCTATGGAGCGGCGCATGGGTGCTATGGAGGAGCGCATGGACAAAACGGAAACCAACGCCACGCAGACCGGCACCCGGCTGGGCATTCTGGAGGACGATCTGGCAGTCTACAAGGTGGCCATGGCCTCCAAGCAGGCCAGACGGGCCGCGCAGGACTATGCCGCGGCGGAGCAACGGATCCGGGAAAGGCGCCAGCAGCGCGACCAGGAACGTGCCACCCGCCGCATGGGTTACATTGCCCTGGGTGTTCTGGTGACCGTCCTGGTGGCCATCATCGTGGCCAGGGCCGCAGCTGTGGAGCCGACGGAACCGGCAGAAACAAGCAAGGCACCCGTGGTTGCCGTGATTGCCCCGGACGCTACACTGACCACCTGGCCCGCCGAGGGAGAGGATCCCCAGGAGGATCAAAAAATAGAGGACGCGCTGCTGGCCAGCGGCTACCTATCCACCGCCGTGCCACTGGATTACACCCTGCAAGACATTATGCGCACCGCCTGCGCAGAATACGGTTGCCCCTATCCCCTGGCGCTGGCCGTGGCGGAGACGGAAAGCCATTTCGACATGGAGCAGACCGGAGCCATCGGTGAGGTGGGGATCATGCAGTTAAACCCAGGACCCGGCGGATCCTACCACGCGGAACTGACGGCGGCCACCGGGCAGGACCCAACAACCCCGGAGGGGAATATCATTTGTGGGGTCTACCTGCTGGGCAAGTATATGACGGCGTACAACGACTACACCAAGGCGGCTATGGCCTATAACCTGGGATTAAGCGGAGCAAAAAAAGCGTGGGCCGCCGGCGTAACCACCACCCCATACACCGAGGAGGTCATAGCGGCCATAGAGGTATGGGAATGTACCGTGAACGCATGGAACGGGGTGTAGCTCCTCCCAGCAGGTTCCTGAACACAACCGCCCAGGAGCGATCACGCCGCCAACGATGGGAGGCAAAAGGCCGGGCCAAGGTCACCCACCCGGACCACGGCAGCGTGGTGGTTCCGCACAGTTCCAATTTTTCCGCCATACTGAACGCGGCGGAGGTCTGGGGCTGCGACTGGCTGGAAATCCACGACGCGGAAGTGTGGGCGGCGGACCCGTCGGAGCCGGTGGCCCGTATGCCATACATTATATAAATAAGGAGGAGTGCGAAATGCTGATCAATGAAAGCGGCCTGATCCGGGCCATCAAACGGGCATACAAAGGCGGCGGCTATGTTGTGGCCAACTATGGGGACGTCATTTCTATTTACACCGATAACTGGTACATACAGGTAAGCCACGCCCTGCTGGCCAGAAAGGTCCTGGCCACCATCGTGGAACACATGGGCGTAATACCGGAGACGGCCACCCCACTGTCCATTCTGAAAGATGAAGAACCACAGATCGTTTTGCAGGACGTAACTGCCAGCGACATGGCCCACTGGCGCGGCGGGGAGCGCGGCGAGGAGGTCACAATGGCCACGGTGATCATGCAGGGGTATCAAATTTTCCAGCCGCCCGGCGGCGGGGCCTGCTGGGGTGTGCCACTGTACCTCCTGGACATGATCGAGCGGGACGTGGTGGAGCATACCGGCGCGGACGTGGTAGACAACAACCGCCTACTGTGGGAGGCCGACGGTGAGGCTGTGGTGATCGGCACCGTGAGAAAAGCCCGGTCAAGCTGGGCAAAGGAATGGGAGCGGGCCGTGTGGACCGCGCTGGAGGGCGTGGACCTGCACAGGGAGGAGAAATAACCATGGCGGCAATTATGGAATTTGAGATCGTGCCAACAAGGTCCAACAAGCCCAGAAAGTGCCATTCATGTGGGCGCATTGTCCCGGCGCGAGTACAGTCCATCAAGCACACCAAACGGGTGCGTGGAACCATCGGGGCGGGCACCAAGTACAGCAGCAATGTAACTTTTTACACCTGCATGGAGTGCGTGGGAAAGGAGGCTGTAAGCCAATGACTGAATTTCAGAGGATCACCGCCTCCCCGGAGGCCCTGGCCGCGTTCCTGGGTTCCCTTTCGGTTCTGTCTGGACCCTGGGACGACGCTTTCCAACGCGCTTTTTGCGACAACTGCCCGGCGGAGGACTGCGACGCAGTACCGTGCCCGCACCAGGCGGAGCGGGACAACCCGGCGTGGTGGCTGGCCCAGGAGGTGCAGGCGTGAACAAAACAACACCGCATTGCGCCGGATGCCTACACCTGGCGGCGCCATACAGGGCAAACCGAACAAGCGGAACCGCAATAGGAGGCCCACGCGGTTCCTGCATGTGTAACCACCAGGAGGCTGTGGCCGCATTTAATAAGGTATGCCCCCGCAGTCCCCGTATGGCAGCCTTTATTGGTTACACCCGCCCTGGCGGGAACGTCCCACAAATTAAGACCAGCCCCAAATGGTGTCCGCTGCGGGCCACCAATGTGGCAGAGGAGAGATAAATGGAAATCAACGTGAAAATGACCGCCGAGGAGTTTCAGGAGTTCATGGCCTATCGGGCGGATAAGGCC
>JAVVPH010000252.1:0-2892 GCA_036655835.1 Oscillibacter sp. | reverse complement strand
TCCCCCCCGAGCTGCGCCCCATGGTGCAGCTGGACGGCGGACGCTTTGCAACCTCTGATCTGAACGACCTCTACCGCCGCGTGATCAACCGCAACAACCGCCTCAAGCGTCTCATCCAGCTCAACGCGCCGGACATCATCGTCCGCAACGAAAAGCGGATGCTGCAAGAGGCTGTGGACGCCCTGATTGACAACGGTCGCCGGGGCCGCGCCGTCACCGGTGCCAACAACCGGGCCTTAAAGTCCCTGTCCGACTTGCTCAAGGGCAAGCAGGGCCGCTTCCGCCAGAACCTGCTGGGCAAGCGGGTGGACTATTCCGGACGCTCCGTCATCGTCGTCGGCCCCGAGCTGAAAATTTATCAGTGCGGCGTGCCCAAGGAGATGGCAGTGGAGCTGTTCCGCCCCTTCATCATGAAAAAACTGGTGGAGGACGGCACCGCCAACAATATTAAATCCGCCAAAAAGATGGTGGATAAGGGTGTCACCGAGGTGTGGGACGCACTGGACGTCATCATCAAGGACCACCCCGTCATGCTCAACCGCGCACCGACCCTGCATCGCCTGGGTATTCAGGCCTTCGAGCCGGTGCTGGTGGACGGGCGCGCACTGAAATTGCATCCTCTGAACTGCACCGCGTTTAACGCGGACTTCGACGGCGACCAAATGGCCATCCATGTGCCCCTCAGCGCCGAGGCCCAGGCGGAGGCCCGTATCCTGATGCTCTCCGCCAACAACCTCCTCCGTCCCCAGGACGGCGGACCGGTCACCGTCCCCACACAGGATATGGTTCTGGGTGCCTATTACCTGACCATGGACCGCATGGGCAAGGCCGAGCTGGGCGCGGAAACCATCTGGGTCACTGACCCGGGAGACACCCAATTTACCGGCGATACCGTGGTGGATGCCGATGAGTTCCTAGCCGCCAACGAGGCCGCCAAGGCCGCGGGCAAGCGGGAGGCGAGCTATCGCCCCATCCATGTCTACGCCAACGAAAACGAGGCCCTCATGGCCTATGATTCCCACGCCATCGGCCCCCATTGCCCCATCAGCGTCCGCGTGACACGGGTGGCAGACGGAGTGGAGCATACAGCCATTGTGGAAACCACCCCCGGACGGATTATTTTCAACCAAAATGTCCCCCAGGATTTGGGCTTTGTGGACCGCAGCGATATGAGCCACATCTGCGATTACGAAATCGCCTTCCAGTGCGGCAAGAAGCAGCTGGGCCAGATTGTGGATCGCACCATCAACCTCCACGGCTTCACCGTGGCGGCGGAGGTGCTGGATGCCATCAAATCCACCGGCTACAAATATTCCACCAAGGCGGCCATCACCGTGTCCATCGCGGATATGACCGTTCCCCCCGCCAAGTACACCATGGTTGCCGCCTCCGAGGAAAAGGTTTTGGAGATCGAGCAGCAGTACAAAATGGGCTTCATGACCAATCAGGAGCGCTATAAGCAGGTGGTGCAGGTCTGGGAAAAGACCACCAACGACGTCTCCGACGAGCTGCAAAAGAGCCTGAACCGCTATAACCCAATCTTCATGATGGCGGATTCCGGCGCCCGTGGTTCCATGAAGCAGATTCGCCAGCTGGCCGGTATGCGTGGCCTGATTGCGAATACCGCCGGTAAAACCATCGAAATTCCCATCAAGGCCAACTATCGTGAGGGCCTGACCGCGCTGGAATACTTCATCTCCAGCCGTGGCGCCCGTAAGGGTCTGGCCGATACCGCCCTGCGTACCGCCGACTCCGGTTACCTCACCCGCCGCATGGTGGACGTCTCTCAGGACGTCATCATCCGGGCACAGAACTGCGGCGTGACCCACGGCATTAAAGTCTCCGAAATCAGCGAGAACGGACAGGTCATTGAAAAGTTCTCCGACCGTGTCCGGGGCCGTTTCCTGGTCAGCGACGTGGTGGACCCGAAAACCGGCGAGGTCCTCATCTCCTGCGAGAAGATGATGGAGCCCAGTGACGCCAAGCTCATGGAAACCACCAAGTGGGTCCAGAAAAACAACCGTCCCGGCGACGAGTGTGCCTTTGACCCCGCCGTGGCGGGGGCGCAGCCCATTGTCATGATTCGCACCGTGCTGACCTGTAAGGCCCTGCGGGGCGTGTGCGCCCGGTGCTACGGAATGAACCTGGCCACCGGTCAGCCTGTCGGCCCCGGCGAGGCAGTCGGCATCATTGCCGCCCAGTCCATCGGCGAGCCCGGCACCCAGCTGACCATGCGTACCTTCCACACCGGCGGTCTGGCCGGCGGGGATATCACCCAGGGTCTTCCCCGTGTTGAGGAGCTGTTTGAGGCCCGCAAGCCCAAGAGAATGGCCATTCTGGCCGAAATTTCCGGCACCGTCAAGTTTGAGGAGACGGGCAAGAGCCTGATGAACCTCATCGTCACCGCCCCCGACGGCGATACCCGCATCTACTCCGCACCCCACACCGGTTTGCAGGTGCGGGACGGCGACGTGATCGAGGCCGGCACCCAGCTGACCTACGGCGCGCTGAACCCCCACGATGTGCTGCATATCCGCGGCGCGGACGCAGTGTATAACTACCTGATTCAAGAGGTTTTGCGGGTGTATCGTCAACAGGGCGTTGACATCAACGATAAGCATATCGAAGTCATTGTCCGCCAGATGATGCGCAAGGTAAGAGTGGAGGATGCGGGGGACTCCAACCTCCTCTCCGGCTCCACCGTGGATATCATCGACTTTGCAGACGCCCAAGAAGCCGTCCGTACCCGCATTGCCAACGGCGAGACCAACGACGGCCTGGAGCTGCGGATTCCCACCTGCACCAGACTGCTCATGGGTATCACCAAGGCCTCCCTGGCCACCGATTCCTTCCTCTCCGCCGCCTCCTTCCAGGAGACCACCAAGGTCCTCA
>JAVVPH010000251.1:0-2901 GCA_036655835.1 Oscillibacter sp. | reverse complement strand
ATACTCCGCGCCGATTGCCCGCACACCCAATCCCTGGGCATCCAACCCCCCACAGACGCCCACCCGAATTAAAAAAATGTGGGGGGCCTTCTGTGGTGAAAATCCAAGGTTTTTTGAAGGACTGCGCCAGTGCGCGCACCGCGTGCCGGTGTCACCGGGTCAGCACTCCGCCGCGTTGCGGCGTAACCCGGTGCGACCGCGGGACTTGGCATCCCGCGGTCCCCCGCCCGGTTGCACCCCTGCGCGGGCTTCTTGCCTGAATCCGCTTTTGCTGTTTAAAACAGTCCCAAATGCTCCAACAAAATTTTTGCGCCCAGCAAAATCAGGAGGATGCCGCCGGTGAGCTCCGCCCGCTTTTTATACCGTGCGCCGAAGCAATTCCCCACCACCACGCCTGCCAGCGAGAGGCAAAAGGTAATCACGCCGATGATGCCCACAGCGGGAAGGATGGAGACGCTTAAAAAGGCGAAGGTCACGCCCACCGCCAGCGCGTCGATGCTGGTGGCAACGGCCATAACCAGCAGTTTTTTGTAATCCAGTGTGGCGGAGACGGTGCACTCCGTCGTCTCCTTCTCCGGCAGCAGCGCCTCCCGCGCCATATTTCCGCCGATGAAGGCCAGCAAAATAAAGGCCACCCAGTGGTCAAACCCCTCAATCATCCCCGCGAACTGGGAGCCCAGCGCCCAGCCCAGCAGCGGCATCAAGGCCTGAAATCCGCCGAAAAACAGCGCAATCACGGCGGCGTGCCGCCAATGCAGCTTGGGCATACACAGCCCCTGGCAAACCGCCACGGCAAAGGCGTCCATGGATAAGCCCACGCCAATGAGCAGTAATTCAATCAATCCCATAGGAACAAAACTCCCTGTTTATAAAATCACCGGAATTTCCCGGTCCAGCACCAGACTCTCCGGCGTGACGACGCAGTCAAAGGCCCGCACATTCACGCCGTGTTTCGCCGCCTCCCGCAGGGCCGCGCCAAAGGCCGGGTGGGTCGCGTCGTTGGGGGACACACTGGAAATGCCCTTCATTTGTACCACAAATACCAAGCTCGCGTCAAGGCCCTCTGCCACCGCCCGCCCCAATTCCAAAATGTGTTTTACCCCCCGCTCCGTGGGCGCGTCGGGGAACCGGGCCAGGCCGCCCTCCTCCAACGTGACCCCCTTCACCTCCACCAAGTGGGGGCCTTTGGGTGTCTCCAAACGGAAATCCAGGCGGGAATCCCCGTACACGTACTCCCCCCGCACCGCCGTTGCCTCCGGCAAAAATTTCCCCGCCCGGGCGAACTCTCCGAACACCTGATTGGGGGCCTGGGCGTCCATATTGATGAGCAAGTCTCCCTTTTCCACCGCAATCAGGTCAAACGCCGTCTTGCGGGCGGGATTGGTTGCCCGCTCCAAATACACCGTGGCCCCGGGAACCAACAGCTCCCGACAGCGGCCAGTATTTTTTACGTGGCAGACCTGCTCCCCCTCCGCCGTCTCCACCAGGGCGATGAAGCGGTTGGGCCGGGACAAAAACCGCCCCGGAATCACCTCTGCATAGTGCATCTTGCTTCCTCCCGCGCCCGCAATGGTTGCAGGCGCGTTTTTTTATTCTGTCGCCCCCAAGGGCTGACTGCCGGACACCACGGCGTTGACCTTCTCCGTAAAGGTCCGCCACTCCGTCTTTTTTTCCTCCAACACTCTGCGGCCGGAGGAGGTAATGCGGTAATATTTCCGCAGTCGCCCCGTCTCCGCCGTCCGTTCATGGGCCGTCACCAAACCGTCCTTTTCCAGTCCGTGGAGGATGGGATACAGCGTCCCCTCCTTCAGCTCAAAGCTGTGGTCAGAGCGGCGGGCCAGCTCCGTAATCATCTGGTAGCCGTACAGCTCCTCCCCGCTGAGCAGTGCCAGCACCAGCAGCGTCGTGCTGCCCGTCATCAAGCTTTTGTCGATTTTCATGTTGCCCCTCCTCGTTTTCATCGTGCAAAGCCCTGATATGCGAACCATTCGATGGTCTTTTCGCGGAGTAGCTTTCCCTCCGCGTCATACAGCCGCAACACGGAATTGTGATACTCGGGATGCCATCCGTCCGTAAAAACGCCCCGCTCCGCCCGGGCAGGCAGGCACTCATCCTCCTGGGCGTAATGGGGCTGCAAGCGAAAGACAAAGCAGTTCGGATTCTCTCGCATCCCTTGGGTCACATAGGTTTCCCGCAACTCCGTCTCCCCCACGGTGATCTCCATGGTCATCGTCAGCTCCGCCGTCTCCACTCCCTCCATCCAGCCGATGGCCCGGGCGGTCACGCAGTCGGCGTTCACATCGCAATAAAGTTCGTCCGGCTCGTCCAGCAACCGGCTCCAAACCAGACGGAAGCCCAACGGCGTGGGGTCGTAAACCGCCTCCAGCAGCAGTGTCCCGTTCCGGGCGTAGAGGGTGCGGCAGTTGTTTTCGGCCTCAAACAGCAGCTCCGAGCCCTCCAGTAAATATCTCTGTTCCGCCCGCCGCAGCAGCCCCGCCTTGCTCCAAGCCGGAAACTCCATCATCCAAGACAGGAGAAAAATTGCCACCGCCAGCAGCGCCAGATTGCGCAAGAGCTTTTGTTTGCGATTCAAGCTTGGAATGTGCATCATGTCACCGCCTCCCAGTCCACCCGAATGCTCCACGGCTCCCCGTAGGAATACCCCAACTCCACCCACTCCGTGGGCAATTCGTGCAGGCAAGCCCAAATCTGGAACGTCTCGCAAAACGGCTCATGTCCCATAGAATTCAGCGAATAATGCTCGTTTCTGCTGAGAAATGGATTTGCATCGAAGTACAGACCGCTGTCAGTGGTCAGCGTCATCGCCCGCAAATTCGGGCCGCCGCCCCAAAAGCGCCGATCCCGCGCCGTCAAAATCAGCGACATCCAATAAACCTCGTC
>JAVVPH010000250.1:0-2913 GCA_036655835.1 Oscillibacter sp. | reverse complement strand
ACAAAATCGCAAAAAGATATTGACATATGCCGAAAACAAACTATAATATACGTTAATGGCATATGCCATTAACAGGGGGTGAAAAAGATGGCAAGACCCTGCAAGCGGCGGCGCATTTGCGCCATGCCGAACTGCGAGCGCTTTGGACCCAGGGATGACTCAGCCGTGGAGCGGCCCACCATTTCCATGACCATTGATGAGTTTGAAACCATCCGCCTCATTGATTTGGAGGGCATGAACCAAGAGCAGTGCGCCGGCCGGATGAATGTGGCCCGGACCACCGCCCAGGCCATTTACAACAGCGCCCGGGTGAAGCTGGCGGAGTGCTTGGTCAACGGGAAGAACCTGCAAATCGAGGGCGGGGACTATGTGCTCTGCGACGGTGCCGCGGAACAGCGCGGTTGCGGACACCCCTGCGCAAAGCACTGCCATCGGGGTGAATCCACACAGGAACAAGCAAAAATTGATTCAAAAAATAAAGGAGAAACAACATGAGAATTGCAGTGACGTATGAAAACGGCGAGGTATTTCAGCATTTCGGCCACACGGAGCGGTTTAAGGTCTACGATGTGGAGAACCAAAAAGTCACCGTGACCACAGTGGTAAACACCAACGGTAGCGGACACGGGGCCCTGGCGGACATTTTGAAAAAAATCAACGTGGATACCCTGATTTGCGGGGGCATCGGCGGCGGTGCCCAGACGGCCCTGGCAGAGGCCGGCATCAAGCTCTACGGCGGCGTTTCCGGCGACGCGGACCAGGCGGTGAACGCACTGCTGGGCGGCACGCTTCAATTTAATCCCACCGTCACCTGCGACCATCACGAGGACCATCATGAGGGCGCTTGCGGGGAGCACGGCTGCGGCGAGCATCATTGTAGCGAGTAATCAAAAATTTTATCAGGAAGAATCGCCATTCCTGCGGCTTATGTCACAGAAGATTGCCCCGCGAAGCGGTAAAATTGGGACAAACCAAAATGAAGGAGGCCGATGCAATGAAACAATATCGATGCTCTGTCTGCGGCTTTGTTTACGAGGAAGCCAAGGGCATCCCGGCGGCAGGAATCGCGCCGGGGACCAAGTGGGAGGACCTGCCCGCCAATTGGACCTGTCCGCTGTGCGGGGCTGCCAAATCCGAATTTGAAGAGCAGGGCACCGCAGCACCCGCAAAAAAACCGGTGGCGGTGGCGGAGACATCCGCTGAGGACAAGGAGCTCTCCGCGCTGGAGCTGAGCGCCCTTTGCTCCAATCTGGCCCGGGGCTGTGAAAAGCAGTACAAAAACGAGGACGCGGCGCTGTTTACGGAGCTTTCTGCCTATTTTAAGGCGACCTCCGCCCCTGCTGCGGAACCGGAAATCGGAAAGCTGCTGGCCCTGGTGGAGCAGGATTTGGATGGGGGGTTTCCCGCCGCCAACGCCGTCTCCGGTGCGGCAAAGGACCGGGGCGCTCTGCGGGCGCTGGTGTGGAGCGAGAAGGTCAGCCGGATTTTGAAGTCCCTGCTGACCCGCTATGAAAACGAGGGGGAGGCCATGCTGGACCATACCGGCGTATTTGTGTGCACCATCTGCGGCTTTGTGTTTATTGGCGACAATCCGCCGGCGCTTTGCCCGGTGTGTAAGGTCCCCAGTTGGAAATTTGAAAAAATGGAAGGGAGGGCGCAGTGATGGCAGAGCAATATGCGGTGAGAACCATTCGCCTTTGCACCAAGGACTGCCTGTGCCTGTATGTCTGCCCCACCGGGGCCACAGACACCGAGAACAGCATCATCGATGTGACAAAATGTATCGGCTGCGGCGTCTGCGCGGCGGCCTGTCCCTCCGGGGCCATTTCCATGGTGCCGGTGACCCTGCCCCCTCAGCAGCCCCACACCCCTGAGGTGACCAACGCGCTGAACGCGCTGTTGCGCAGTAAGTCGAAGCAGGAGAGCATCGCGGCGGGTCTGCCGGGAAACCTGGCGGCGGCGGTGGAGAAATCCAACCGGATTATGGCGGAGGACATCGTCCGCGAAGCCGGATATATGCTGCCCCAGAGCGGCAACACCCGGGCGTTTTTGGAGGGACTGCTGCAAAATCATCAGGAGGCCGACTTCCCCCGCGCCACCGTGGAAAAGCTGCTGAAAAGTCTGCAAACCAATGAAAAACCGGCGGAAGCCAAGGCGGAAACCTGGAAATGCAGTGTCTGCGGCTATGTCCATGAAGGCCCGCTCCCTGCGGATTTCACCTGTCCCCGCTGTAAGCAGCCTGCCGACGTGTTTGTAAAGCAGGCGTAAGCGGGAGATCCGCCCGGCGGCGGACCCGGTTTCCCGCGGAATGCAGGCGGGACTTGCCCTGCAAAATATTTGAATTTTCAAAAAGCCAGCTCTGGCGGGACGCAGTCCTGCCAGAGCTGGCTTTGTTTTTTGGCTTTTTGGCGTTACTCTGCTTTTTTCGGCGGGGCCACAGGCAGGGGAAGCATGACGGAGGAGCGAAAAACGGTGCCCTCCACGGAAAAATCCGCCAGTCCGCCGTACTTTTGGGCAATGGTCTGGATGGATTGCAGGCCCAGTCCCACGCCGCTGTGCTTGGAGGAGAGATAGTGGGCATTGTGCATCCGGAGATTGCCGTCGAAGCTGTTTTCCATCAGCAGACGCAGTCGCCCGTTCGACACATCGCCCTGCAACCGCAGTCGGCGCGGCCCCTCCTGCTGGCGGGACAGGGCCTCGGTGGCATTTTCCAGCAGATTGCCCAGCAGAATGCACAGCTCATCGTCGGGAAGGGACAAAACGGCGGGTATGGCAAAGTGAATCTCGCAGACAACGCCCTGGGCTTTGAGTTGACGGGCATAGTCACTGAGCACCGCGTCGGCGACAATATGCTCGGCGTAAACGGTCACCTCTCGGTCGGGCAGATGGAGGGCATAGTCGTCCAGATAGGCA
>JAVVPH010000249.1:0-2957 GCA_036655835.1 Oscillibacter sp. | reverse complement strand
GAAAGTGGGGCCTTATCGGCCCCCTTTCACACTATCCCCCGATTCTTCTTACAGCGCATTGTGGTTTTTCGACAAGCTGAACGAAAGGAACCCTTCCTGGGTTGCTTGTGGACCGGGACAGCCTGTGCCGCTCAGTCCGTCTGGTACAAAAAACGCTGGATGGTCTGGTACAAAAGCGTCGGCTCGATGGGCTTGGCCAAATGGGCGTTCATCCCCGCCGCCTTGGTTTTTTCGATGTCCTCTTCAAAGGCGTTGGCGGTCATGGCGATGATGGGAATGGTGACCGCGTCGCTTTTGCGCATTTGGCGGATGGCCTTGGCGGCGGTGAGGCCGTCCATCACAGGCATCCGAATATCCATTAAAATCACATCGTAATAGCCCGCGTCCTTCTGGGCGAACAGCTCGATGGCCTGCAAGCCGTTTTCGGCTACCTCCACCTCCAAATGCTTGGTGCTGAGCAGGCGCTTTGCCACCTCGATATTCAGCACATGGTCCTCCACCAGCAGCACTCGTTTGCCGGTAAAATCGAAGCTTTGGACCGTGGTATGCTGGGCTTCCTCCCGCTTATCGCTGTAAATTTTTTCAAAGGCGGAGGAGAGGGCGCTTTGGAACAAGGGCTTTGAAATCAGCAGATTGACCCCCGCCAGCTTGGCCTCCACCTCAATGGCGGCCCAGTCGTAGGCCGTCATAATGATAATCGTCACGTCGGGGCCGACAATCTCCCGCAGTCGCTTGGCGGTTTCAATGCCGTCCATATCCGGCATCTTCCAGTCCAGCAGCACGACGTCGTAGGCGTTTTGCTGCTCCCGTTTTTCCCGCACCCGCTCCACGGCCTTCGCGCCGGAATCCACCCACTCCGCCTTGACGCCCATGTTCAGCAAAATCTGCTCCGTATGCTGGCAAATCAGCACGTCGTCGTCCACAATCAGGGCCTTGAGCGCGGAGAAATTGATGTGCGTGGTCAGCTTGGCCCTTCTCTCCTCCGAGATGCCCAGCTTCACCTCCACCACAAATTCACTGCCGGAGCCCTCAATGCTGTTCACCGTAATTTTCCCGCCCATCAAATCCACCAGATTTTTGCAGATGGCCAGACCCAGCCCGGTGCCGCCGTAAAGCGAGGTGGTACCGGTGTGCTCCTGCTCAAAGGGCGCAAACAGGTTCTGTATAAAATCCTCCCCGATGCCGATGCCCGTATCGTTGACGGTGAAGCGCAGCAGGGCCTCCCCCGCGCAAATTTTTTCCTGATGGATGATGAATTGCACCCGCCCGCCCCGGGGGGTAAATTTGATGGCGTTGGAGAGGATGTTGATCAGCACCTGTTGGAGCTTCATCGCGTCTCCGATGTAATAGTCCTCCGTAAAGCTGGTGAGAATCGCGTCGTAGCTGACGCCCTTTTCCTGGGCCTGCTCGTAGCAGATGGTGTTAATCTCCCGGACAAACTCCTCAAAGGGGATTTTTTCCTGGCGGATGGAGACTTTTCCGCTCTCAATCCGGGACATATCCAAAATATCATTGATCAGCGAGAGCAAAAACCGCGCGGAAATACCGATTTTAGACAGGCAGTCCGCCACCTGCTCCGGGTCCGTCACCGCCTGGGCCGCCAAGGCGGACATCCCGATGATGGCGTTCATGGGCGTGCGGATCTCATGGCTCATCCGGGACAAAAACTCGGATTTCGCGCTGTTGGCCTGTTGGGCGGCGGCCAGCGCGTCCCTCAGGGTCCGCTTCTGCCGCTCCTCCTCCAGATAGAGGTCCGTGACGTCGCTTCGGGAGACGACGATTTTTTTCTGGGCTCGATTCAGATAGGAGAATTGAATTTTTTTCCGGGCGATGGAGCCGTCCAGCTCCCGCAGTCTGCAATAGACGGTATAAACCCGCCGGTTTTCCAACTGGGCGCACACATTTTCGTAGGACAGCTCCTGAATGTTTTGTGCCACATCCTCTTCCACCAGATAGGCCTTGGCGTACCGCTCTATCTCTTTTTGGTAGCTCTCGGCATACTGGGTGGGCAAGGGCGTCCCCGCGTCGGTTCGGGCAAAAATGGTATAGTGATCGGTTTTTCCGTCCAACAGCGCCAGGTAGTCGTATTCCATCTCCACCACCGTGTCAATGATGGCGTGGGCGGTTTTTTGCTCGTCAATATCCTGGGTATAAATAAAGCACATCAGCTCGCCGGTATCGGGATTTTTTAGGGTTTTCAGGGCACTGGAGGTCCAAAGCATCCGCCCGCCCGGAAATTCCCGCAGGCACTCGAAATTGTGGCGCTTCTCGCCGTTTTGATAGGCGGCAATCAGTTGCTCCCGACTGAAATACCGGTTAAATTCCTCCCGCTTGACGTCTCCGCAGACGCTCTCCCGAAAGGCATGAATACTCTGAGAAAAGGAAGCGCCCTCCTGATATGGCAGGGCATAGTCGGCATAGCTCTCCGCCTCCTCTAGGGTATCCTTGGTCAAATTTGCCCGGAGAACGGTGATGAGCCGGTCGTCCTTCAGGGTTTTTTTGTACGTCACCTCATTGCGGTAGCGCCGCTCCATGCGGCGCTGCTCACGGACGGCCTCCGTCACGTCCTTTCCCACGCCGATGGCGCAGCAGGGCCGGCCGGCCTCATCCAAAATGGCGGTGTAGAGAATACGCTCCACCCACCACTCGTTTTTGCCAGCGGTTCTCAGGCGAAAATCGCCGCCGGCGGTCAGTGCGCCCTCCTGCAGCTCCCGGTGCATCTGCAAATATGCCTGCTGATCCTCCGGGTGAATCAGGCCCTGTTCGATAATGCTCGCCGGCACATTTTCCATAAAAATGGGGAAAATCGGGTAGGCCGCGTCGGGCTCTTGGCGGAGGGTATGGTCCCGGTAGCGGTATTCCCACATATAGATATCGATATTGGTCAGCGCAATGCGCATTTTTTGGTACTGTAAGCGGTAGTCAACCGCTTCTTGCTGGGGGTTTTCCTCTTTATT
>JAVVPH010000248.1:2478-2968 GCA_036655835.1 Oscillibacter sp. | reverse complement strand
AACCGCATCGTCTACGATATCACCAGTAAACCGCCCTCCACCATTGAATGGGAATAAAGTTTAACCCCCTTAAAAGCCTTGTAAAACAAGGTTTTTAAGGGGGTTCCCTTTTCTGTGCAACCATTTTGCAACCACTGCAAGGTATTGTTACTATTCTATTGTGTACTCAACCCATACAAAGCCATCGATAAGGTACAATACGTTGCGCCGGCCCGACAACCTTTTTTCACACGAAAAACGCCGCCAAGACGTGGGGCGGGATTGATTCAGAGGTTCCTTAAAACCTTGCGGCTTTCATTTGCCATGCAACGCGTGACAGCGGGCATGCCCGCAAACGGGTGGTCAATGCCCTATTCCGTTTCCCGGATTTTTAAAGATGCACCACCCGAGTCGGCTCCGGTCGGTCCGCTTCCGCCAATTTCATTTTGATTTGCCCCGAGACCTGGGCCCCCTCCTCGATGGAGATGGCGCCGGCCTGGATATCCCCCAG
>JAVVPH010000248.1:0-2468 GCA_036655835.1 Oscillibacter sp. | reverse complement strand
TGCGGATTTCATCTGCCATGCAACGCATGGCAGCGGGCGTGCCCGCACATGGGTCGTCAATGCTATTTCCGTCTCCCGGATTTTTAAAGATGCGCCACCCGCGCCGGCTCCGGCCGGTCCACTTCCGCCAATTTCATTTTGATTTGTCCGGAGATCTGGGCCCCCTCCTCGATGGAGATGGCGCCGGCCTGAATATCCCCCAGCAAAACGGCGTTTTTCCGCAGAGAAACCAGGCCCACCGCGCAGATAAGGCCCGTGACCTGCCCGTTGAGCAGCACACTGCCGCCGCGGATATCGCCGATAATTTTGGTGCCGTGGGTAATTTCAATATACTCCTGCGCAGTGACATTTCCCTCAATGCTGGCGTTGGAAAAATGAATCTGCTGGCCCTGAATATTGCCGACTTGCTTGCCGGACATGGTGATTGCGCCCTTGGCAATCAAATCGCCCTTGACCACGCCCCGGCAATCCAGCGCCCCTGTGGTGCGGGTGGTGCCCTCCACAACGACGTCGGCGGCAATCAGGGAAACCTCCATGGGCCGCTCCACCTTTTCGGGTGCAGGCGCGGCTTTTGACAGGTCAAAGGGGACCACTTTTCCCGCAGGCTCGTCAGAGATCCGCTCCTCAGGGGGCGTTTTCGTCAGGCCAGCCATGGCGGCCAGCTCTTTAAATGCAGTTTTTGCGTTGTTTCCCGCGCTATTTTGTCTTTTTTCTGTCTCGTTTTTTTCAATTTCTTTCATTTTTAGCATCCTTTCTTTTCCCTTTTGGGCAAAGCCCTCCTTGGGAGCGGTCATTTTTTCTCATCCAGCGGCCCAAACCCCATCAACCATCCCGGAATATGATCGAAAGGCTTTTGCCGTGTTTTGTTGTAGATGTCCACAGCTTGGCGGTAAATATCAAGGCTGCGGTCCAGAACGACCTGGGCATCCGCCAACTCAATGCTATTTTTTGCCCGCAGCCTCTTTTTGCGGCAGGCGGCAAGCTGCAACGCGGCGCTCTTCACCGTATTTCGTTTGCCCATCAGCTCTTTGTACACCGCCCAAAACCACAGCAGAAAAAAAGCCACGGTGCTGATGGTGATAATCAGCCAGGCAATCACGGTGTTCAAACGCGTTCCCTCCGTTCTCTCGCGGTATGCTCTCGCCCAAACGAATTGGTTTCACAAAAAGAGGATAGCAGATTTTGTCGAAAAAAGTTTCCCGCGGCGCGAAGTGTAGCGAAATTCGTCCTGAAATGTAAAACGCACTGGAAAAAAGTCGTTCCCCATGGTACAATAAACGCCACGGTAAACGAACTGATGATTTGCTGAATTGCCCCGAAACCGCCTTGCGGCTATGGGGAGACAGCAGCTTGACGGCAGTGCCGCACAAGACAGGGCGCAGCGCTTACTGCGGCCCCGCTTTGTGCCGTGTTGCCTGAACAAGGAAAGAACAGGAGGCGGACCCGTTGCGAATTGCAATATGCGATGATGATAGTCTGGAGCTTGCCCGGGTTGCGTCTCTTTTGGACAGCTATCGCGAGGCCCGGGACCTCCAACTGACCTACCAACGGTATTGCAGTGCGGCAGAGCTGTTGTCCAACATGAAAAGCTGTCAATACGATTTGCTGCTGCTGGATATTTTAATGCCCGGGTTCACGGGGATTGAGGCGGCCCGTGAGGTCCGTGGTTTTGACAAGGGCGTGAAAATCATTTTTCTCTCCTCCTCTCCGGACTTTGCCCTGGACAGCTACACGGTGAAGGCCCGGGATTATATGCTCAAGCCCGTTTCAAGGGACAAGCTGTTTTCCGCGCTGGACTCCGTTTTGGCGGAGGACCAGGAGGTGCTGGAGGGTCTTGCCGTCAAGACCCAAAGCGGCATGGCGCGGATTTTATTTACAAAGCTGGCCTTTGTGGAGGTGCGCAACAAGCGGCTGTATTTCCACCTGTCCGACGGCTCTGTCCGCGAGGTATACGGCGCGCTGTCCGACTATGAGGGAAAGCTGGTGTCCCGCCCGGAATTTTACAAAGTACACCGGGCGTTTGTTGTGAATTTTTGGCAGATGCGCGAGCTGACGCCCGGCAACTTTATCACCCACACCGGGGCGGCCGTTCCCATTTCCCGCCTGCTGTACAGCGAGGCGCGGCGGGCCTATATGAATCATCTCTTTGTAGAAAAAGGGGCCACTTAATGCCCTTTTGCGGGAAAACTCCCGGCGGAAAAAGGTCTGCGCAAGACCTCCCACGCATTTTTGCGTCAAGCGCAGGGTAAAATTCGCAAAAATCACCCTGCCCGCTGCATATTTAAGGAACCTATGAATCAATCCACCCCACGTCTTAGCGGCGTGTTTTCTCCGGAAATTGTGCCGCTTCATGCTGTCGATCAACCCTGAAACGCCGCAAAAAGTCCCCCGTCAAATTTGACAGGGGACTTTTTATGTTTATGTCTTATGTCTTTTTTTGAGGGAAAGGCCCCCCGCTTTTATCGTTG
>JAVVPH010000247.1:565-2987 GCA_036655835.1 Oscillibacter sp. | reverse complement strand
ATAAGGACGCCTTTGTGGAGAAGAATATCGACGGCGCCATGGCTGCGGGGCTGGAAACCGGCGTTTATTTCTTTGCCCAGGCCATCACCGTGGAGGAGGCCATTGAAGAGGCGGACTACGTCATTGAAATTCTCAAAAATCACAGCATCAACGGCCCCGTCGCCTATGACTGGGAGATGCACGACAACAGCTACCGGGTGTTTGGCACCTCGCCGGAGATGGCCACCGCCTGCGCTGTGGCATTTTGCAAACGGATTGAGGAGGCGGGCTACCAGGCCATGGTCTACGGCGGGCAGTATGTCAGCTATGTGAAATATGACCAGGGAGCGCTGAAAAATTACAAATCCTGGTACCCGGAGTACAAGAGCGCCACCTCGGAAAAGCTGTATCCCACCTATTATTATCAGATGGACTACTGGCAGTTTTCCAGCGCCTGCGCCATTGCCGGCATCGGCGGACGGGTGGATGTGAACCTGCAATTTATGCGATAGGGCGCTTTACCCTCCGGGCGGGAGCACTGCTTTGCGCAGGGGACAAAGCTAAAAACACCGGGGCTGCCGCATTTCTGCGACAGCCCCGGTGCTTTTTTAAGATACGGGAGAGAGGATTCCCGCCTTAGCGCTCGTTTCGGTTTTGCTGCTTCTGGTCGTTGCTTTGCTGCTTCTGGTCATTATTCTGCTGCTTCTGGTCGCTGCTTTTCTTCTGTTCGCTGTTTCTCTGCTTTTGGTCGTTGCTCTGGGGCTTGGGGTCGCGGTTGTTCTGCGGCATGAAGAGCACCTCCTTTCCGCACGGTTGAGTACAGGAGATAGTGTGGCACGGAGCATGAAAAAATATACAGGGAAAAAAGAAAAAACATGGTTGACAAATGGGGGAGGGACTGGTATACTAACTAAGCAAAACAAAGAGGGCTGATTGCATCCGCCTCACCTCCAGCGTTACGCGAAGAGGTCAACAACGTCGAATGAACCACCCTGTGTGGTTTTAGTTTGTCGCGGATGCCAGAGATGGTATTCGCGTTTTGTTATTTTTTGAAGGAGGTGCTTCGGCATTAGTAAACAAGTGCATGAACTGAACGAGGAAATCCGGGACAAGGAAATTCGATTGATTGGCTCCGAGGGTGAGCAGCTCGGCATTGTGTCTTCCGCAGAGGCGTTGAAGGCTGCCGATGAGCAAGGCTTGGACCTGGTTAAGATTTCGCCGCAGGCCACCCCCCCCGTGTGCAAGCTGATGAACTACGGAAAGTTCCGGTTTGAGCAGAGCAAGCGGGAAAAGGAAGCCAAAAAGAACCAGCACGTCGTCGAAATCAAGGAGATCCGCATGTCTCCCGGCATTGACATTGGCGACTTCAACACGAAGCTCAAGAATGCCCTGAAGTTCATTGCCGAGGGCGACCGTGTCAAGGTGTCCGTTCGTTTCCGTGGACGCGAAATGGCCCACACCGAAATTGGACGCGCTTTGCTGGAACGGTTTGCCGAGCAGTGCGCCGAACACACCGTCTTGGACAAGACTGCCAAGCTGGAGGGCCGGATGATGTCCATTTTCCTGTCCCCTAAGGTCGGAAAGTAAGCAGGCCCCGACCTGGCTTTAAGCAATATTTTGACGAATGATTTTCAAACATACGGAAGGAGCTACCACCATGCCTAAGCTGAAAACCCATAGCGGTGCAAAAAAGAGATTCAACCTGACTAAGACAGGAAAAGTAAAACGCGCAAAGGCGTTTAAGAGCCACATCCTGACCAAGAAGGACAGCAAGCGCCTCAGAGGCCTCCGGAGCGGAACCTATGCGGACAAGACCAACGAGAGTGCTATCCGCAAAATGATTCCCTACAAATAAGATACGAGACGTTTAGAATAGGAGGCTTTTCAAAATGGCTAGAGTTAAAGGCGCAATGATGACGCGCAAAAGAAGAAATAAAACCCTGAAGATGGCCAAGGGCTATTGGGGTGCCAGATCCAAGCATTTCCGCGTAGCAAATCAGGCGGTTATGAAGTCCCTGAGCTATGCTTATACCGGCCGCAAGCTGAAAAAGCGGGATTTCCGCTCCCTGTGGATTACCCGTATTTCCGCCGCCTGCAAGATGAGCGATATGAACTATTCCAGCTTCATGCACGGCTTGAAGCTCTCCGGCATCACCATCAACCGCAAGATGCTGGCGGAGATGGCTGTCAACGACGCTGCCGCGTTCGTGCAGCTCACCGAAATTGCCAAGAAGGCAACCGTATAATTGCACATAGAAAAAGGGCTTTGGGAATTTTCCCAAAGCCCTTTTTTGATGGACTAACCGCTGAACGGCCGCGACGCAGTCAAGGATGCGCGGGGCCTGCCGCAAATTTTTGGCAGGGGAGGGCATTGGCGATATGCCGCCGGGGCCCGTGGAAGCGGCTTCCGACGGGGGCTGCATTGGAAAAATGCGGAAAATCA
>JAVVPH010000247.1:0-555 GCA_036655835.1 Oscillibacter sp. | reverse complement strand
GGGCTTTGGGAAAATTCCCAAAGCCCTTTTTTGATGGATTGACCGCTGAACGACCGCGACGCAGTCAAGGGTGCCCGCGGCCCGCCGCAGATTTTTGGCAGGGAGCTTGGCAATATGCCGGCGGGGCCCCATGGAGGCGGCTTCCGACGGGGCCGCATTGGAAAATATGGAAAATCGGTGGGGGAGGGCGTTATCCCTTCGGCGTTTCCGGCTACCGGGGACCGTCCTCCGGCTCCTCCGCTTTTTCCGGCTCCTCCGGCTCCGTCCAGGGGACTTGGGTGCCCACCAGGCGGTTGATGGGCTGGCCCAGTTGATGGAACTTGGCCTCATAATCCGTCATGACGCCCACGGGGCCAAATTCGTGGAGATTGCGGGTGACCTCTGACAGAACAAAGCCGTACTGGGGAAATTCCTCCACAGAGAACTCGAACAGACCTTGATTATCCGTTTTAAAATGAATCTGACCGCCATCCTTCAGCACCCGGCGATACAGCTTGAGGAAGTTGCCGTGGGTCAGGCGACGCTTGGCGTGGCGTTTGGAGGGCCAGGGGTCGC
>JAVVPH010000246.1:0-3000 GCA_036655835.1 Oscillibacter sp. | reverse complement strand
GCCTTTGCTTGATTTAGGGAACCTCTGAATCAATCCCAACCCACGTCTTGACGGATTGAATCAGAGCTTCCTTAGAAAATACTTTTTTGAAAATTACTGAAAGTACTGGGAATAGGCGGACATCTTCTTGTATTCGTCACGGATGAATTGATCGGCTTCTGTACGTTCCAGGAAGAAGGGCGTCTGGTTGTAGCCATCCTTGATGTACTGCGCATAGTCGGCCTGTTGGGAAACCTGCTTCATGCTTTCGCACAGTTTGTCGCAAACCTCACCGGGCGTGCCCTTGGGTGCCAATACATAGTAGGTCAGGTTGTAGTTCAAGCTCTCAATCCCCTGCTCTTTGCACGTTTCCACATCCGGCAGGAACGAGAGGCGCTCGGGGGCCGTGGTGGCCAAATACTTGAAGTCGCCGGTGGTCACATAGTCCTGCACGGTGCCCACGGGGTTGAGAATCAAGTCTACTTGACCGCCCAACAGGTTGGCCACGCGCTCAGAGGAGCTACTGGTATTCACAATGTTGTATTCGGCGCCATAGTCTGCCTGCAGCACCACGCCAGCCCAGTGAGAGGTGGCGCCGGTGTTGGCGGCATAGTTTAGTTCACCGGGATGTTCCTTGGAATATGTAATCATTTCGGGGATGGTATTGAAGGGGGCATCTTTCCGCGCCACGAACACTTCGCCTGCGGAGACGCCGGCACAGCAAACCACTTCAAAGTCATCCACGCCATAATCCGTGATGCCGGTGACCTGGTTTAGGGTGAAGCAGGTATGTCCGAACAAAAAGCGATAGCCGTCGGGATCAGAATTTTTGACTTCCTCAGAGCCCAGCGCGCCGCCGCTGCCGGCGATATTGGTAACAATGACGTCCTTTCCCAGAATGTCAGGCAAATACTGCGTGTAGGCCCGTGCGTTAAAATCGGTGTCACCGCCGGCTCCCATGAATACAATGAATTCCACGGCTTTCTCCGGCCAATTCAACTCTTCCACAGCAGGGGCTCCGCCCTCGGCAGGCTTTGCGTCATCCGCCGGTTTTGCACCGCAACCGGTTAGGGCCGTCAGGAGCATCAGGGTTGCAAGGGTCATGGTGAACAGTCTTTTCATGAATTCTTCCTCCTCAAATTTGTTGGGATTTCTTGTGCGCTTGAATATTTTTCCACACCATTATTACAATGGAGAGTGCGGACATACCCAGGAACAGGGCGGCCACCGGGCTTTTAAAAAACGCCAGGAAGGAACCATGGGTGTACATCAGTCCTCGCCGCAGATAAAGCTCGGTGTTTTCGCCCAGAACGAAGCCCAGAATCAGCGGAGGCAACGGCATATCCAGCTTGACCATGGCATAGCCGACACCGCCGAAAATCAGGACGCTCCAGACATCAAAAATGCGGCTGTTGAGGCCATATGCACCAATGAGGCACAGAACGACCAGAATTGGAAGCAGATAATTTTTGGGGACACGCAGTACATTGGCAAACAGCCGCAGGCCCATCATTTGCACAAGCAACATCGCACAGGCGGCAATGACCATACCGCCAAAAATGGTATAGACCAAATCGCCGCTGGTGGAGAACAAAAGCGGTCCCGGCTGCAGACCATGTACCATAAATCCGCCCAACAGCATGGCCGTGGCGGCATCGCCGGGGATACCCAGCGTCAGCATGGGAACCATGGCACCGCCAATGCAGCCGTTGTTGGCGCTTTCCGAAGCCACAACGCCGTCCAAAATACCAGTGCCGAATTTTTCGGGGTATTTGCTGCTTTTCTGTGCAACGGTGTACGCAAGAATATTAGAGGTGGCACCGCCGATTCCCGGCAGGATACCAATCCCTACGCCAATCATTGTGGAACGCAGGCAGTTTCCTATTTGTCCCACAAACTCCTTAATCGTGATTCCAAACAAGCCGACTCGCCGGAAACTGAGGGGCTTTTCGTTAATTAAGGAGCCGCGATTCGTTGCCGTCGCCAAAATTTCGTTGATGGCATATAGGCCTATTAGTAGCGTCAGCGTATCAAATCCAGAGCGGAATGCCGTAATTCCAAAGGTATAACGGGAAACAGAGTCGATGGGAGCAGAGCCGATGGTGGTGAACATGAAGCCCAAAATAGCACTCATTAAACCCTTGGTGACCGATTTTCCGGTTAACCCAGAAATAAGTGTTAGGGAGAAAATGGAGATGGCAAACAGTTCTTGCGCCCCCATTTTAACCGCTATCTTTGCCACTTGCGGTGCCAGAAAAACCAAAATGCCCACACCTACAATCGTACCGATAAAAGAGAATACCGTGCCAGCACCCAGGGCCTTAAAGGCCTGCCCGTTTTTCGCCATAGGTGAACCGTCAAAGCAGGTGGCCACGGAGGCCGGTGTACCCGGCATATTCAGCAGGATAGCCGAAATCAATCCACCGGAGACGGCACCAATATACAGTGCGCACAAAAGCGTGATTCCATTGGCTGGCGAAAGTTGGTACGTGACCGGCAGGAACAGCGCAATGGCCATCACGGCGGTCAGCCCCGGCACAGAGCCGAAAATAATACCCACAATCACGCCCAGAAAAATCAATAACAGCGTATCCGGCGTACACGCAGCTGCCAGACCGTCAAAAAACATTTGTAACATTTCGCTTCTCCCCTCTCAGAAATTTAGGATGCCTGCGGGGAGCTTGAGTCTAAACCCGGAGACAAACAGGAAATAAACCGCAATGGGGATAATCACAGAAAGGGCCACTATGTAGGTCCAGTTGCGCTTTTCTTTCGGTGTGAGAAACAGCATGGCACAAAACAGAAAGGCAACACTGGAGAGAATAAAGCCCAATGGTTTAAATGCAGCCACATACAGTACCAATAGCGCCGCAATGACTGCAAAGGAGCGGAAACTGGACTCCTTGACGTAGGCATCCTCGTCAAAGTTCTCCTTGGCCTCGTCCGGGGAGGAGGCCGTGGTTGCGGCTTTCACCTCGGTGGATGCCGCATCCTTTTGCGTGCGGAGATGCTTTGCAGCTC
>JAVVPH010000245.1:0-3006 GCA_036655835.1 Oscillibacter sp. | reverse complement strand
GTATCACTGCCAAATTGGTGGAGATGGGCGTGGAGGTGGAGGAAAACGAGGACACGCTTCTCGTCCGCCGCACCAAACGTCTGCAAAAAGCCAACGTAAAAACCATGCCCTATCCCGGCTTCCCCACGGATATGCAGCCCCAGATTGCCGCCGCCCTCTCCTTGGCGGAGGGCACGTCACTGGTGACGGAGAGCGTTTGGAGCAACCGCTATCGCTATGTGGACGAGCTCAAGCGCATGGGCGCGTCCATTCAGGTGGACGATAAAACCGCCGTGATTGAAGGCGTGACCCATCTCACGGGAGCGCCCATTCAAGCCTGCGATTTGCGGGCCGGAGCGGCGCTGGTGATTGCGGCGCTGGCCGCCGAGGGCGAATCGGAAATCAGCTGCGTGCAATACATTGAGCGGGGCTATGAAAATCTGGTAGAAAAGCTTCAGGGCCTGGGCGCTGACATTCGCGCCGTGGAGGTTCCCGGCGAAAATGACGAGCTGGAGGCCCACATCGGATAAACGCGAGCAGGCGGGTTCTTCCCTCCTGCAAAAATAGTTCCATGAATTTGCGTCCGCTGGGGAGGATGGCGACCTTAGTCGACGTTCTCCTGAGCGGACGCATTTTATGATGGATGCACGGAAAAGCGCGCCGGTTTTTCGGGGATATTTCCCCTGATTGGGGCCCAGTCAAGGAGACACGGACCGGGACGAGGGCTTCCATTTGCAGCTACAGGCCGCAAGCTGTGCGCTTTTTTCGCCAAGGCCGAAGCGCCCTGCGCCGGAACAGAGGAAAACCCGCATGGAGGCATACGCTCCCTGGGTTTTTTATTATTTGGTTTACATAAGTTTCAAAGCAGTCCTGTTTTGCAGCCCCAAAGAGCGCTGCTTTCTCTTTGTGCAAATGCGCTTCGCAAAGTGCATTTGTGCAGTGGACATTCCATAACGACCGCAATATTCCATTTGGAAGTGAGGACCTTTTTTTGACCACCCTACATACACTGGCCAGCGGCTCCTCCGGGAACGCACTGGTCATTTCTCACAACGGCAAGCATTTACTGCTGGACGCGGGCATCTCCTGCCGCCGCATCACCGTGGGCTTACAGGCCCTGGATCTGACCCCCGCCGATTTGTCCGGCATTCTCATCACCCACACCCATTCCGACCATATCTGCGGACTGCAAACCCTGGTGAAGCGCTGTGCCGCCCCTATCTACGCCAGTGAGCGGACCGTTCGCGAGTTGCAGCTCCGCCTGCCGGGGATAGCGGACCGCTTACAGGCGGTCAGCGGTGCCTTCACCGTGGACGGCTGCGCTGTGGAGGCCTTTGCCACCTCCCACGACGCGCCGGGAAGCTGCGGCTACCGGGTGGAGGACGTGGGGGTTTTGACGGATTCCGGCTACGTGCCGGAGGCGGCGGGAGAAATTCTCGCCGGTGTCTCCCTGCTGGTACTGGAGGCCAACCACGACGTGGAGACGCTGGAAAGCGGAGCCTATCCCTATTTCTTAAAAAAGCGGATTCTGGGCGACCAGGGGCATTTATCCAACGAAACCGCCGGGCAGTTTGCCGCCGCCATGGCCCGTCAGGGCACGGAGGAAATTGTACTGGCCCACTTGAGCCGGGAAAATAACAGCCCCCAGATGGCCTATAACGCCGTGGCGGCCTGTCTGCGCGACTGCGACGTGCGCTTGACAGTGGCTCCGCGAGACAGCGTCAGCCCCTGCTATGGCATGAAAGAGGAGCGGATATGCAAAAGGTAACCCTCCTGTGCGTGGGAAAATTGAAGGAAAAATTCTACACGGACGCGGTGGCGGAGTACGCCAAACGCCTCTCCCGGCACTGCCGCTTGGATATTTGCGAGCTGCCGGAGAGCCGCTTACCGGAGACCCCCTCCCCCGCCGAAATCCAGCAGGCGCTGGACCAGGAGGCGGCGGTCATCCAGGCCAAGCTCCCCAAGGGCGGGACGGTGATTGCCCTGTGCATTGAGGGCCAGCAGTTGTCCTCCCCCCAGTTGGCGGAAAAATGGAACGCATTTTCCGTGGCGGGAGCCTCCCAGTTGACCTTTCTCATCGGGGGCAGCGTGGGGCTGAGCGAGGAAGTGAAGCAGCGGGCGGATTTGCGGCTTTCCATGTCCCCCATGACCTTTCCCCACCACCTGGCCCGCATCATGCTATTGGAACAAATTTATCGGGCCTATCAAATTCAGGCCGGGACAAAATACCACAAATAAGCGTTTTAAAGGAGCGGCATATGGCGGAAAAAGCGAAGGATTTCTGGGCAATGGCAGGCAAGGATTTAATGGATACCTGGCCCAAGGACGAACAGGGCGCGCCGGAGCAGGCGGCAAAGCTGGTGCTGCAATCAGAGCTGGGCGGCATGGCGGACATCACGCTGTCCATGCTGGAGAGCTATGGGATTCCCGCCTTCAAAAACGGCAGTCAGGGCAAGGTGATTTTCGGCTTTGCCGGACTGGGCGTGGACATTTACGTCCCCGCCTCCCGTCTGGCGGAGGCCAAGGCCTTGTTGGAAAATAGCGAAGCACAGCAACCGGAATAACAAAAGGAGGCAATTTTCATGGACTATCGCAAGGAATATGAGAAATGGCTGGAAAGCCCCGCCGTGAGCGAAGCGGACAAGGCGGAGCTGCGAGGACTCAGCGAAAAGGAAATCGAGAGCCGGTTTTACGGCCCCCTGGAATTCGGCACCGCCGGACTGCGGGGCGTGATGGCGGTCGGTTTACATAATATGAATCTCCATGTGATTCGCTGGGCCACCCAGGGCTTTGCCACGGTGATTGCCGCCGAGGGGGATTTGGCCAAACGGCGGGGCGTGGCCATCGCCATGGACTGCCGCAACCACTCCATGGATTTTGCCCGGGCAGCGGCGGAGGTCTGCGCCGCCAACGGCATCCATGTGCGGATTTTTGACGCGCTGCGGCCCACGCCGGAGCTCTCCTTTGCCGTGCGGGAATACGGCTGTCAGGCGGGCATCAACGTCACCGCCAGCCACAATCCCAAGG
>JAVVPH010000244.1:0-3016 GCA_036655835.1 Oscillibacter sp. | reverse complement strand
CCGGATTTGCTCAGCGCGGCGCAGATGGCGCCCTGCATGAAGCCCTGGTCCTCGTCGGCAATCTGGTAGCTGGTGACATTGCCGGCGGTGGTTTGGCCGTTGATGATGATGAACTGGGTGTCGGGATAATCCTTGGTGACGGGGAGAGAGGCCTCCTCATAGGAGTTGGTGCTCAGGATAATCACGTCGTAACCGTCGCTTGCATAGGTGTTGATGCAGTCAGGCAGAGAGGAGTTTTCCACGTTCTCCTGATAGGCGATCTCCGCGCCCATGGCTTCGATTTTCAAAAGGCCCTGATGGGCGGTGTAGTTCCAGCTCATGTCGCTGATGGGGCCGGAGAGGATGCAGGCCACCCGCATGGGGTCGGCGGGAGGGGCGGCAACGTCGCCGTCGGGGGCGGGAGCGGGGTCCTTCGCGCCGCAAGCGGCCAGAGACAGGACAAGCGCCAGAGTCAGAACCAATGCAAATAGTTTTTTCATGTTGCTCTCCTTCAATTTAGTGCAGTATAGAATCATCCAAACTTTTTTGCCGTGCCGGAAAACAAAAAATTAGTTGCCGTGCCAAAAGCCCTTGTGCAGTTCCATGATTTCCCCTTCCAATTCGGAAACCGGGCCGAGAACCACCATGTCCGGCTTCTGCCCGCAGGCAAACACCGCGCGGCAGGGCAGGGCCAGGGTGGGGTTGCGCAGGTCGTCGCCGGTGTATTCCTTCAAGGTGGTTTCCCGGCCGATGTAAACCAAACGGCCCAGGTTGCCCCAGTACATCGCGCCGCTGCACATGGCGCAAGGCTCACCGCAGTTGTACATGGTGAGATCCCACATCTCTTCCTTGGTGTATTTCTGGGAGGCGCGGCGCATCAGCTCTGTCTCCGCGTGGCCGGTGCAGTCGCCCTGATGGGCGTTTTCGCAGTTGCCCTGCTCCATCAAAATGTTGCCTTCCTTGTCTGCCAGCAGGCAGCCGAAGGGATAGTTGCCGGCGGCCTTTGCCTCGGCGCAGATTTCGATGACGCGGCGCAGCAGCTCCACCTCCCGCGCAGTCAGCTCGGACAGCTTCACATCCACTTCCGCCTCGTGTTCAATGATCATGGTCTCCTTCTTCATGGGCTTCCCTCTTTCCGCCGCACTTCATCTCCGTGTGCGTGTATTTGTATCAGTGTACCGAGAGAAAAAAGAAAACGCAAGACATACAACAAAGGTCTGACAACTTTGTGAAAAAGGAGAGGTTCTCCCCTCAAAACCTTTATAAATTATAAAAGTACCCAAAGACGCCCTTGCTCGATGCAACAAAGGTGGACCTATCTCCAAAAATAAAATAAGTTTTACCGCAACATACAGGAGAGGTGTGGGAGCGTATTAGTCCAGATGTGCTTTCAAATCGGACAGCAGAGCCTCCCGAGTCCACGGCTGGTCGGCGTGGGCAAAGAGGCAACGGTCAAAATCCAGACGTTCCAGCAGTGCCACAAAGGGGCGCAGTTTCGCTTGGTTGAAGGGGAGGCGGCTGAGGCAGTCTTGCAGTCGCTCGGGATGTGCCGCATCGTACTCCCAGTTCAGCGTGAACAGTTCCTTGCCGGAGGCGTCGCCCAAAAACAAAAAATGTTCCTCGGGAACGTAAAAAATCAAGTGGTCATCGCAGTGAGGGCCGCCGCAGTAGAGTATTTCCACAGTCGTGCCGCCCAAATCTATGGTTGCGGGACCAGTGAGAGAGATATCAGCGGGAACCACCTGAATTTCACTGGGGTCGGGGTACTCAGAAAGTTTGTTGTGATAGCCAAAGAGGATGTCCTGACCGCTTTGCAGACGCGTCTGCATGGCATCCAACGACCATGCCCAACCGGCCTCCTGACGCAAAATGGCGTTGCAGCGATTCGAAGCCAAGGCCACGCCGTGGATAAATGCCGCGCCATAGCTGTGGTCCCAATGGCTATGAGAAATGCCGGTGATGTCCGGCAGGGGGAGATGGTTGGATTGGAGACTGCTGTAAAACAGCTCAATATGGCGGCGAGATGACCCCGCGTCCACGGCAAAGGCCAGGCGGTTTCCCCGGATGTAGCCCAATGCCGGTCGGTCAGAGCGGCTGTCCGGTGCCAGATACCCAATGCGGGGGCTGAGTTGATGAAACATAGCGAAAACCTCCTGCTCATAACATTATAAAGACATCCGGCACCAGCGGAGCCGATGGCGAAATGTCTTGGGTTCTGAGGCGGATAGTACCCTTTTTATAGTGGGAAAACAAGATGAACGGAGAGGAAAGAGGTCCGACCTCTTTGCGCTTGGTTGCATTTTGCGAGAGGGACTTTTATGCTGTCTTTAATGAAAAGGGCGGAGGGCCGCGACCCGCAATGCGGGAAAAGGAGATACGTATGGGACAGTCCGTTGTCCTTCGGGACTGCAAGTTTTTATTTGCTTCATCAAACCCAAGCGACATACAAACCGATGTGTCTGTTTTGGTGCAGGGCAATACCATCACGGCCATCGGGCCTTACGACCAGCTCCTGCGGACGTATGGGGCGGACGATGAACATTGGGATGTGGTGGATTGTAGGAATAAGCTGGTGATGCCCGGCTTGGTGGATGGGCACAACCATCTGTGTAATACCCATATGAATTTGGCTCGGGTATTTGGTGTGAACTACAATCATATTGCCGAGCATATGCTCACCACCATTCACGACCCCTACGGCTGGATGTCGCGGGAGTGCTTGTACGACGTGTCCCTGCTGTCCGCCCTCAACGACATCAAGCACGGAGCCACCACCATCCAAAATAGCACCATATTGCCGGATGTGGCCATCCAATCCATGCGGGAGGCTGGATGCCGAGGCATTTTGTCGCCCCAGATGGCGACCTCCTTCCGCCTGGAAAACGATGATTTGAACTGGAGGGAAATGCTTTCACGCACAGAGCGCTGCATTCGTGAATATCACGACCCTGACCACGGGATGTCCGTGGCAGTTCATATCCACGACCAGTGGGACACGCTGGAGGAGGTCATGGTCCGAGGAATGGATCTGGCGGAG
>JAVVPH010000243.1:0-3025 GCA_036655835.1 Oscillibacter sp. | reverse complement strand
CTGGATATAGTCCAGCACGTCCTGCCGGGTGCCCTGGAAGGGGCCGGGGCTCTCCATTTTCAGCGACACCAGGGCGGTACAATATTGCAGGGCCGTGGGGATGTCCCCCCGCTGGCGCTCGGTGATGTAGCCGGCAAAGGTGGTGTCCCCCCGCCCGGTGCGGCCGGAGAGATTCCGAGCCTTGATGGGACAGGTGTAAATTTCCTTGCCGTCGTAAATCAGCACCTCGGTATTGTGGGTAATCATAATTTCCTTGGCCCCCCAGCGGTACAGCAGCTTGGCGGCCTCCGCCCGGTCACTGAGACCGGTGAGAATCTCCGCCTCCGCTGCGTCGGTTTTGAGGTAGTCAATCAAAGGCAGGTAGGTCCGCTTCTCGCTCCAGTCGCGGAAGGCCATGGTTTTGTCCGCCTCCACATGGCGCAGCAGGCACTGCACATCCACCGCCACCTTGCCGTGCTTTGCCGCCTCGGCAAAAAGCGCGCCGTCAAAATCGCCATAGACCAGGCCCGCGAAATGGTAGATTTTACTCTCCACCGCCGGCAGCTCGTCAAAGCGGAAGGGGTCGCATTTGCCCAGCGAGGTGCAGGCCCGTTTTTCCTTGTCGGCGGTAAAATACTGGTTGCGGATGGCGCAGGTCGCCTTGGATTCCTTCCAGTACAGCTCCGCGCCGGAGCCGGCAAAGCGGCTCGTCACGTCCGCGTCCGCCGGGTTGAGCTTGGTGAACACGGCGGTGCGGTTGCCGCTTTTGGCCGCCGCGAAGCCGGAGGCCACCACGGCCCCGCCCACCTCCTTGCGTTCATTTCCCTGATAGTCAATGTTATGGTCCAGAGACACCGGCCCGATGACCAACACGTCATATTCCTTACCCATTTCGTTTCTCCTTTGAAAATAGTAGATGAAAACCGCCGCCGCGGCACAGCTTGTTTACAGCTCCTCCACGGAAATGACACCCTCCGCCTTGGTGACCTCCGCCATCATCTGGTCCACGCCGCACTTTTTGTTCAGTTGGAGGGTAAATACGGCGCAGGAGGCGTGTTTTCCGCTCTCAGAGGTACGGGTAATCTCCAAATTTGTCACTTTTATATTCAAGTCCCGAAAGAGCTTGAGGACATTTTCAAGACTGGGCCGGTTGGAGTACTCCATGTACAAATTCACCTCGGGGGCGTGGTACAGCACCCGGTATTCCAGCTTGGAAAAAATCATCTCCGCCGCCAAAATCAACAAGGTGGAAAAGAGCGCGCCCTCGTAAAAGCCCGCGCCCAGGGCCAGGCCCACAATGGCTGCGGCCCAGAGGCCCGCGGCGGTGGTCAGACCCTTGACCTGGCGGCGGCGGGTGACGATGATGGTGCCCGCGCCGATGAAGCCGATGCCCGCCACCACTTGCGCGCCCAAGCGGCCGATGTCGGTATAGTAGTGCATATTTAAATAGAGATACTGGCTGGTGAGGGTGGTCATGGCCGCGCCCAGGCAGATGAGAATGTGGGTGCGAAAGCCCGCCGGGCGGCGCTTGTATTCCCGCTCAATGCCGATGAGCCCGCCGCAGAGCACCGCCAACAGCATCCGGGCGGAAACAGAGGCCAGCGTAACCTCCCGCAGACCGTCAAACAGGGTTAACATAGGACGAAACGCCTCCCTTAAATTTCTTCAATGGTATAAATGCTCTCCAACTCGGAGATGGCCGTCATCAAACGGGTATGAGGCTGTTTTTGATTCAGCCGCAGGGAGAACACCGCACTGGGATTGCGGAATTTTTCCTCCCGGCCCCGGTCGATATCCACCTCAAAAATCTGCACATCCTGGGCCTTGATGCGGTTGAGAATTTCCCCCACATCCTCCAAGGCCTCAAATTCCACGTACAGGGTCATATTCCGGGCATTTTCCACGATATAGGTTTCAATGTAGGGCAAAATCCGCATGGACAGGAAAATCAGCACAAAGCCCAGCACCACACATTCGTAAAATCCCGCGCCGATGGAAAGGCCCATGCAGGCGGAGGCCCACAGACCCGCCGCAGTGGTCAGGCCCTTCACCTCCTGACGGCCGGTGACGATAATCGTACCCGCGCCCAAAAAACCGATGCCGTTGATGACCTGCGCCCCGAAGCGGGACACGTCGGTGCGGACGCCCACGACGGCCGCCGTCTCCGCCCAGCGGGTGGCCAGCATCAAATATTCGTACTGACTGAGCACCATGGTCAGCGCCGCGCCCAGACACACCAGCATATAGGTCCGCAGACCTGCGGGACGGCGCTTGCGCCCCCGCTCCAATCCAATCATGCCGCCAAACACCATGGCCAGCGTCAGGCGCAGCAGCACCGATGCCAGATTTAATTCCCGTAAATAATGCAGCCATTCCATTTCGTGCTCCGCTCCCCTCTCCTGAATACTAAGGAAGGAAGAATTGGCCCCGGCCATTTCTTCCTTCCCCTATTTCTTCCGTTGCTCAGTATTACCACACTTTACCCCATTATGTCAACGTTTTCCAAGGCGTTTCCGCAAGTTTTGGTGCTTTGAACAAAGTATTTGAAATTTTTTTGTGAAAATGATTTACTATTTCGTGCTTTCACAAGAAAGGGATTACGTAAACGTTGTCTTGTCACAATTCCTCAAATTGTCCGGTTTGAACAAAGAATCTTTCGTATTTTTTGACGAAAGCGGTTACACCGGCGTAAATTTTCTCTATTCGTTTTTCTCCTGCGGACATTATTGGGCCATTTGTATTTACCGTTCTTTTTTTCAGCGTCTTTCACCCCCTCTTTCGTTGACAGTGCAATGGGTTCAGTGGTAAAATATAAGAACAACTTCGGAGGTGCCGAAGGAACGACCGTATTGATGAAAAGGAGATTCGTTTGCTATGAAAAACACAAAACGTATTCTGTCTCTGCTCCTGGCCACCATCATGCTGCTGGCCACACTGACCGCTTGCGGCGGACCCAAGGAACCCGCCCCCGCTGAGCCCGCGCCCCCCGCAGAAAACACCTGCAAAACCCTGACGGTTTACACCGCCTTCCCCGAGAGCGAGGTCA
>JAVVPH010000242.1:0-3029 GCA_036655835.1 Oscillibacter sp. | reverse complement strand
CCATGGAGTACAGCGAAGGCGAAAAAGGGGCGTGGTGCCCTGCGCCGACAGGTTTGTCCCCGGGGAAGCCCGGGGATTCCGCCGCCTGGCCCATCCCACCCATCCACGGCGCGGCACTTGACAGGGGAGCGGACCCGTGATAGTATAGATACCAATGGTATGTATGGAGGCGGAAAGACGATGGCGAGAAACAAATATCCGGAGGAAACCGTCCGGCTGATTTTGGAAGAGGCGTTGAAGCTTTTCATGGAAAAGGGCTACGAAAACACCTCCATTCAGGACATCATCAACCACTTGGGCGGGCTGTCCAAGGGGGCAATTTACCATCATTTCAAGTCAAAGGAAGAAATTTTTGAAGCCGTCTGCCAAAAAATAGGCCAGGAAAACATTGTTTATTACGATCAAATGCGGGATGACCCCGGGAAAAACGGCTATGAAAAGTTGAAAACCCTGATTCAATCCGCCTATACCAATCCCAACAATGACGCGGTGCTTGCCATGACGGATAAAATCATGTCTGACCCTAAATTTTTGATGAATCAAATTCATGAGAGCTATGAACTGGTCGCGCCCCGCTATATTGAGCCTATCATCCGGGAGGGCATCGCCGACGGCTCCATTCAAACCGAGTATCCCGCAGAGCTTGCCGGGGTGCTGATCACCCTGCTCAACATTTGGATCAACCCGATGATTGAAAAAATGACCTCCCGGGAAATTCGGAAAAAGGTGGAGTTTTTCGACTTGCTGCTCAAGGGCATAGGAATTGATATTTTTGACGAGGAAATTACCGCCCAATATGTGCATTACTGTGAACGCTATCATCAACTCAAGGAGACATGACTGCTCGCTCATTGGGCAGTTATGTTTTTGGAAAAATACATACCGCTGGTTGGTATTATAATATAAAATGGAAAACAAGAAGGAGAATACCCATGAAACGCTTTGGAAAAGACTTCCTCCTGGTGGTGCTCGGCCAGATTATCTCGCTGTTCGGCAACGCCATTTTGCGCTTTGCCCTGCCGCTTTACCTGCTGCGGGAAACCAATTCCCCGGCGCTGTTCGGACTGGTGACAGCCGGGGCCTTTCTGCCCATGATTGGGCTGTCGTTTTTAGGCGGGGTGCTGGCGGACCGGGTGAACAAGCGCAATGTGATGGTGGCCCTGGATTTTTTGGCGGCGGGCATCCTCCTCACGCTGCTGTGTTCCCTGGGAAAATTTCCCCTGGTTCCGCTGCTGATGGTGGATTTGATGCTGCTTTACGGCATCAGCGGGGTCTATCAGCCCACGGTGCAGGCCGCCATTCCGGCGTTGGTGGCCGGGGAGGACGTGCTGTCCGCCAGTGCCATCGTCAACCAAGTGGGGTCCCTGGCGGGGCTTTTGGGGCCGATACTGGGAGGTCTGCTCTTTGGTGCCTTTGGCATCCGGCCCATTCTGGTCATCGGCGGGGGCTGTTTTGCCGCCTCTGCCGTGATGGAGCTGTTTATCCGCATCCCCTTTGTCAGGCGGGCGGACGGGCGCGGCGTGCTGGCTATTTTGCGCAGTGATTTTCACGACAGCGCGGCGTATTTGCGGCATCAAAAGCCGATTTTAATGCAAATCATCGGACTGATTGCGCTGTTCAATTTGGTTTTAACCGCCATGCTGGTGGTGGGGATGCCCATTTTAATCGTCGAAACCCTCCGCCTGAGCGATGCGCTGTTGGGGCTTTCCCAGGGAATCCTTGCCCTGGGCGGGCTTTGCGGGGGACTGCTCACCGCATTGTTCAGCAAAAAATTAAAGCTCTCCCACGCGCATCTCCTGTTGCTGCTGTGCAGCTTGTCCGTGGGGGTGATGGCGCTTCCACTGCTTCTGGGGATGAATCCTTCGCTGTGCTACGTCGTGCTTACCGCGGGATTTTTTGTCATCATGGGGCTTGCCACCATGTTCAGCGTGCAAATGATTGCGGTGGTGCAGACCGAAACGCCGCCGGAGCTGGTGGGGAAGGTGATTGCGCTGATGCTGTCTGTGGCCCTCTGCGCCCAGCCCGTGGGGCAGGCCGTCTACGGCCTTGCCTTTGGCCGATTTCCCAATCAGCCGGGGGTGATTTTGCTGTGCGTCGCCCTGGTATCTGCCGGTATTTCCCTGGCCTCCCGCAGGAGCTTCCAAAAAATGGATACTAAGGCGGACATATAAGCCCTGCCGGTTTGAAAACGGTGGGCGGGGCGGCGCTTGGGAAGGCGCGGGTTTGACAGGTTCGGGCCGGGGTGTTTCTTTTTCTTGTATTTTCCCGTAAAATTTGGTATACTAATTCTATACTTTCCCCATTTGACGGGCGAAATCAGACGAAAGAAGAACTTTTTCATGAAAATGATATTTTTGGTGGACGGTGATAACAACATCGGCACCGGCTTGAAGGGCATTACCATGCTCTCCGAGCAGGACACTGTCCTCATTTTTTACCAGAAGGGCCTGGCCCTGACGAAAATTAAAAAAATCTGCGCCGCCAGCCGGGCGGATGTGCAATATGTGGAGAGCGTCAAGGGCGGCAAGAACTCCATTGACTTCCAAATTATTACAGAGCTGGGCGTGTTGGTGGGCAAGCGGGAGGCGGATTTCGCCTACGTCATCAGCCAGGACAAGGGCTACGCCGCGTCCATCGAGGCCCTGCGCCTGCGGTACGCCGACGCGTTTCAGGAGGTGGCCCTGCGCCCCTCCATTGAGGAGTGTTTGCACCTGGCCTTTGTCCTGAAGGCCGCTGACCGCCGGGAGCTGCGGGACGCACTGGTGGGGGAGTACGGCGCGGCCCAGGGGCGGCTGCTGTACAACCGCCTGCTGGAAATTTTTACGGCTCCTGAGGAGGCGGAAAAGCCCGGCGAGACGGCGGCGGTCGTAAAGGAAAAACCGGCGGCAGCACCCGAACAGACCAAAACAGGGACCCCGGCGGAAAAAACGGCGGTTTCGGGGGAAAAAGCGGCAGCTCCGGCGGCGAAAGCACCCGGGAGACGGCCCTTGCTGTCCCGGCGAAAAGCACCCGCAAAGGCGAAAGCGGCG
>JAVVPH010000241.1:0-3031 GCA_036655835.1 Oscillibacter sp. | reverse complement strand
CGATAGAAGACGCCCCGCCCGCAGGCCCCGGGTCGTTCAAGGCAGCCTCCCTATTTAATGTGCACTGAACAACTGCACTTTGCAAAGCGCAGTTGCCAAAAGAGCAAATTTTACTCAAATAGCTTACACCTGAACAACGCAAAAACAGTTGGAAGGAATGGATATAACTGCGTTTTCGCTTTGTTCAGTGGACATTATTGAAAAACGCAGGCCGTCCCAATCGGGACAGTCTGCGTTTTTGCCTGCTATTCGATGGAGATTTCGTTGAATTTTTCCAAAATCTCCTCAATTTTCGTGTTTTTCTTGGCCTCTCCCGCCTGATCCAGCACCACATGGCCCTGACTCATCATCAAAATCCGGTCGCCGTATTCCACGGCGTGGCGCAAATTGTGGGTGACCATCATGGCGGTGAGGTGCTTTTCCCGCACCACCTTATCCGTGAGGGCCATGATAATTTCGGCGGTTTTGGGGTCCAGCGCCGCGGTGTGTTCGTCCAAAATCAGGAATTGCAGCGGCGTCATGGTGGCCATCAGCAGGGCCACCGCCTGCCGCTGCCCCCCGGAGAGGGTGCCCATTTTCACATCCAGCTTTTCCTCCAAGCCCAGACCCAAGGCCGCCAGCTGCTCCCGATAGTCTCCCGCCCGCTTTTTATTCACGCCCCGGCCCAGGCCGAAGGGCTTGCCCTTGTTGTCCGCCAGGGAGAGATTTTCCAGCATGGTCAAATGGGGGCAGGTGCCCAGGGCGGGATTTTGATACACCCGGCCCATGGTGACGTAGCGCTGAAAATCCTTTAGCTTTCCAATGCTTTTGCCCCCCACCAGCACGTCGCCGCCCTCGATGGGGATGCTGCCGCAGATGATGTTGAGCAGGGAGGTTTTTCCCGAGCCGTTGCTGCCCACGATGGACACAAACTGCCCATCGGGCACGGAGAGGGAAAAATGGTCAAAGAGGCCCTGCTCCGTGGCGGTGCCGGGATTGTAGATTTTGGTCATATCTTGAATTTCAAGCATGGATAATCTCCTCTCCCTTCCGGCCGGAGGCAATCAGCACCAGCAAAAACAGCACGGCGGTGATGAGTTTCATCATATTGGCCGGCAGGCCTAGGTTCAGCGCCAGCTGAATGCACAGCTTATAGAGAAAGCTGCCCGCAACCACCGCTGTGGTCCCCTTGACAAAGGAGAGCCGCCGGAACAGGGACACGCCGATGATCACCGTGGCCAAGCCAAAAACCACCTGCCCGGTGCCCATGGTGGCGGAAAAACTGCGCTGTTCCTGGCAGACCAGACAGCCCGCCAAAGCCACCAGGGCATTGGACAGCACCAGTCCCAAAATTTTCACATTGCCCTTGTCCCGGGCAAGCGACGTCACCAGGGTGCTGTTGTCCCCCACCGCCCGCAGCAGCAATCCGGCCTTGGTGCCGAAAAACGCGTCCAGCGCCAGCTTCACCACCACAATCACCACCAGGGCCACCACCAGCTTGCGCAGCATCAGGCTCAGGCCCCCCAGCAGGGCCATGGTGGCCGGGGCGGTGAAAATGGTGTCGGTGGCCCGGTCCACCGCCAGGTTGGACCCGGCGATTTGCAGGTTGATGGAAAAGAGGGCCGTCATGGTGATGATGCCCGCCAGCAGGTCCCGGACCTTCAGCCGCACATGGATGAAGCCCGTCACCAGCCCCGCCAAGGCCCCCGCGCCCAGGGCGATGGGCAGTGTCAAATAGGGGTTCATGCCCCGGGTGAGGAGCACCGCCGTCACCGCCGCCCCCAGGGGAAAGCTGCCGTCCACGGACAAATCCGGGAAATCCAAAATGGAATAGGTGATGTACACGCCAAAGGAAATCAGCGCGTAAATCAGGCCCTGTGTCAGGGTGCTGATGAGCAAATCAACCATGAACTGCCTCCTAAATTCGGTATTGTTTTACAACGCTCCGCCATAGACGCGGGCGGTCAAGCTCCCTCAGGCGGCGGCTTCCACGGCCTTGTCGGAGACAGCGGCGGGAACGGTGATGCCCATGGCGTTCAAGGCCTCGGAATTGAGGTAGAGGCCGAAGTTTTCAATCGTCTCATAGGGCAAATCCGCGCAGGTGCTCTCCCCCCGGAGAACCTTGGCGGCCATCATGCCGGTTTGGATGCCCAACTGGAAATAGTCCAGTCCCGCGCCGGCCACGCAGCCGATTTTCATCTGCTCGATTTCGGAGCCGTAGACGGGGATGCCGGCCTCGTTGGTTTTTTCCAGAATGGAGGGCAGCACGCCCACCACGGCGTTGTCCGTCAGGTTGGACAGGCAGTCCACCTTGTGGGAGAGCAGGGTATCCACCGCCTGGGTGACCTCGGACTGGGCGGTGACGCCGAGGGCGTCGATGGTGAAACCGTACTCCGCCGCCAATTTTTCATAGGTGGCAATGGCGGAGACGGAGTTGGGCTCGCTGGTGGTATAGATGATGCCGATGGTTTTGGCGTTGGGCTGGAGCTGGCGAATCAGGTCCAGCTGCCCCGCCACGGGGAGGGCGTCAGAGGTACCGGTGACGTTGCCGGAGTCCAGCTTGGCCTCCACCGGGTCGGTGATGGCGGTAAAAATCACGGGAATGTCCTTGTCCTCGGCGGCGGCGTAGCAGGCCGTGGCGGAGGGGGTGGCCACTGCCACCATCAAGTCCACGTCGGCGGCGGAGAAGCCGCCGCCAATTTGGATGGCCACGTTGTTGTCAAACCCGGCGTTCTGGTAGTCCACGGTAAAATCCGTGCCCTCCACCAGACCGGCCTGCTTCAGCCCCTCCATAAAGCCCAGGCGGCAGTTGTCCAGCGAGGGGTGCTCGCCAAACTGGGAGATGCCGATTTTGTAGACCTTGGCGGCATCCTCCGGGGCGGCGGGATCGGCGGGTTTTTCACCGCAGGCGGCGAGAGAGAGGGTCAATGTCAGCGCCAGCGCGGCGGAGAGCAGTTTGGTCAACTTTTTCATCATAATAGCTCCTTTAAATTTTTTATAAGATTGAGAAACTCCGGGGCGGAACTGTTCAGAAATTGCACCATCGTTTGGT
>JAVVPH010000240.1:0-3042 GCA_036655835.1 Oscillibacter sp. | reverse complement strand
TTCTTCTTGCCGTAGGCCTCGCAGACGAATGCGCCGTTGTCTTCCAACAGGCCCTCGTCGATGATGGACTTAATCACCTCGGGATCCTTGGGTGCTGCGGGGATATGAGCCATAATCCACTTGAAGGGAGAAACCTTTGCGCCGTTGAAATCCTCTTCCTCGTGGTGCAGCAGGCCGGCCTTGTACAGGCCCTCAGAGAACTCAATGCCGGTTCCGCCGTACTTGAAGTAGGAGTTTTTGCAGTTCTTGAAGTACTTCTCGCGGTTGAAGCCGATGTACACAGGCTCGTCATGGGCGTGCTCCACCAGGGTGACTTCCCGGCCGCACTCCGGCCAGTTTCTCTTGACGGGGAGGCTGAAGGGCTTGGTGCGAATCTGCTTGCCGTCCTTAAATGCGAAGGCGTCCTCTTCCATGTCGCACAGAGCAACCTCGGGAGACCACCAGAAGGGAACGAAACGCTTGGCACGGGTGCCTTCGTACACCATGCAGTTGATGGTATCGCACTCGTCCAGCTCGTTGACGGCCTTACGGGCCATGACGCACATCACGCCGGGGGCAGAGCCGGTGCCGATGATGGCGGTGGTGCCGTTATCAGCAAACTGCTTGCCATAATAGCTGTACATGTACTTGATGCCTTCCACCCAGGTGTCGTACTCGGGGAAGCCCTCGACCACGTTTTCGCAGGCAGACAGGTCCTGATAGTTGGCTTTCACCTGCAAGGCGGCCTTGATGACATTGATGCCCAAATCCAGGGGCATCACGTTGACAATCAGCTCGCAGCCCTCGGCGGCCTTGGCGATTTCTTCCACGCTGGCGGCGTTGACCTGCTTGGGGGTACCTTTTTTCATCAGCTTGCAAACAGCCTGGGCCGCCGCAAAGCTGTAGTCAGCGCATACAACCTCTTCAATGCTGGGCTCTTGATCCAGTTTTCTGCAAATTGTGGAGCCCTGGGCGCCGCAACCGCATACCATTACTTTTTTCATGTTGTCGTTTCTCCTTTTATTATTTATTTATTCTTTACTACCATCTATCACAACTGAATCGTTGGTCAGCTGCTCACTCACTAAGGGCGAGGACGCCAGCTCGCCGGGGACTGCGCCGTGTAATTCGCGAATCATCTCATCAAGCTGCTGCTTTCTTCTCAGCTGCAGCTCTTTCAACTGGGGACCCTCCGTCTTTTTGCCGATACGCGCCATCACAAGGCCCGCAAGGATTAAGACGACGCCCACGCCAATGCACACACCCAGCATCGCGTTGAAGTTGCTGAACAGGCCGGAGCCGTATTCTTCCAGATAATACTCCATGCCGTAGCTTCTTTCATACAGATACAGGAAAACAGCCGCGCCCAGGGACATGACGCCGGACAAGACCATATAGGTACCCACGTTGATCAAATCGCCAAGATCCAGCTTGGTCTTGGGGTTCAGGGGGTACAGCTCGGGATCGTCCAACACTCTGCCCTTATAAAACCACTTGCACAGCAGGTATGCCAGCAGGCCGCCGAAAATCACCAGGAAACCGGTCACGAAATAATCGGTTCCGTTGACGTAGATGGCCAGCAAGCTGATCAGCACCACACTGCCTGACATGACGTACATACCGAATTGTCCGCCGGGCATAATGGCAAGTCCCAATGCCCGTCTGTCTTTCACCGGATAGAGCTTCCGCATTTTAATGACGCAGGCCACCAGCATCAGATACAAATACATCTGAATGGGGTTCGTTGCCATGACCAGGGTGGTGAAGTCAAATTGGCAGGTGATGATGGTGAAAATGGCCAACAGGATAATCGATACAGTGGGGATGCCCCGCTTGTCGACCTTCTTCATAATCGGCGGGAACATATGGTCATCTGCCATTACGAAGAACGCTCTGGAGCCATGGGCAATGTAAGAGCAGAAAATAGAGCAGTTCGAGATAATCGCGATGATGATAAAGAGCACACCCGCCCAAGTGCCGACGTGCTGAATCAGCACATCCGCGTAGCCAACACTGCCGGCACCGGATTCTGTGGACCAGGAATTCCAGCTGCCGATGGCCGCCAACGCCGCCAAGGTGGGCAGGATGTAGGATAGCGCAATCACAGGCTGTGAAATACGCATGGCCTTGGGAATAATTTGCGGGTTGGTCATCTCGCCCGCCATGTTGGACATGCACTCATAGCCCATATACATCCAAATAATGATGGCGATGCCGCCGCCGATGGAGTGGACAACGCCTTCTTCCGGATTGAAAAACGGCTGAATCGGATTGAAGTTCCAGTTCATGAAACCAACGATGGCGACTGCGGCAAAGCCGGCAACCACCAACACGATGAAGAAGGTCTCAAGTCGCTCCAACCAATCAAGGCCAATGATGTTGACAATTGTAAAAATAATGACAACGCCGATTTTTACCATGTATGCCGCTGTGGGGGTGAGATCAATCAGCTTTGCCGCGTAGCCTGCAACCAGGGCGCAGTATTCCGCTTGGCAAAGCCAGGTGGTCAATGCGGACCACAGGCCCACCTGCCAGCCCCAAAACTCGCCATAGGCCTCGCGTCCCCAGGAATAGACGCCGCCCTCTGTCGGTAAAATGGAGCCCAGCTCTCCCACCATTTCACACAGGGGAAAAGACCAAACAAACGGGAAAATAATCAATAGCGCAAGGGTCATGCCCGGGCCGCTGGCAGCGATTGCTTCCTCAATTCCGAACGCGCCGGCAGCAACAAAAGAAAAAATGATTGCAAGGACGCCAACGGTTTTCATTTTTGTCTTTTTTAGGGATTCCGTACCTTTTTCGTTCATTTTCAACCTCCTCTTTCTCGTACCTTTGATGGGTATATAGCATCAAAGGATGGGTATATCATCAAATGCCGTCTGCAGTCAGCATTTAATAAAAAAGAAACTCGAATGACCGTTTTCCGGGTTTTTAAAGCTTTTTTTCGCCATAAAACCCCACAGAAACATATAAAAAGGCAGGGGAAATTACACGCGTAATTTCCCCTGTCTTTTTGCCAGTTGGTTATAGCCTCATTGGCGCCACATCTAAGTGGTCTTTCCA
>JAVVPH010000239.1:0-3045 GCA_036655835.1 Oscillibacter sp. | reverse complement strand
AGTCAGCTTGACAATCATGGCGTAGGCCCCTGCCGCGTCAGAAAAGGCGTAGCCTGCCGCCACCACTGAGGAGGTGTCGTTGACGGCAGTGCCGGCCCACAGGCCAAAGCCCATGTCGCTCATGCCGAAATAGCGCCCCGCAATGGGGAAGAGAATCACCATTAAAATGTCAAAAATAAATGTGGCGGAGATGGCATAGGCGATGTCCCGGTCCTCCGCGTCAATGGTGGGGGCGATGGCGGCAATAGCCGAGCCGCCGCAGATACCGGTGCCCGCGGAAATCAGCCCGGAGAGCTTCCAGTTCATACCAAAGACCCTGCCCAGTAAAAAGCCGCCGCCAAAGGCGGTAGCTAAGGTGAAACACATGACAATCAGAGAGTATTTGCCCACCCGCAATACCTGAGAAAAATTCAGGGTGATGCCCATGAGCACGATTGCCAGCTTGAGCACTTTTTTGGATACCAACTGGATGCCGCTGTCAAAGCGGGGCTGCTTGGACATCAGAGGATTGAGCAGCATCCCCAGTAAAAGCGCGAATACGCCGCCGCTAATCACTCCGTAGGGAATCAAGGTGCTGATAAAATTTGCCGCCACCGCAAGTACCGCTGCCAGAAGAAATCCCGCGCCATATCGTTTGATTGCTTTCATCCGTTCGTCCGCCTTTTGTCGTTCTTTTTTTACTTGAGTCTGGATTTTAGCACGGCTTTATGATAAAATCAAATGATTAGTTATTATATAGTTATAAATATATCTTATAAATAGGAGGCTGTATGCTGGATTTTCGACATGAAACATTTTTGGCGCTCTATCAAATCGGCAGCTATACCAAGGCGGCCCAGGCGCTGCATCTAACACAGCCTGCCGTCACGCAACACATTCAGTTTTTGGAGCGCCACTACCACTGCAAGCTGTTTGACTACAAGGGCAAGACCTTGCGGCCCACGCCAGAGGGGCGCAAACTCTTTTTGTTTGCCACCGCCATGCGGGCGGACAGCGAAAAATTGCGTCTGAATTTGGAGCATTTGGGAGACACGGCACAGCCTTTGATTTTTGGCGCAACACTGACCATTGGCGAATATATCATGCCTCAAATCATTGAAAAGCTCCTGCGTGATAACGAGGCGCTTCGCATCACCATGCAGGTGAGCAACACCGAAAATCTGCTGGAAAAGCTGCGGCAAGGTCAAGTGGATTTTGTACTGGTGGAGGGGTTTTTCAATGCGGCGGACTATGAAAGTCGTTTGCTGATGAATGCGGAATTCCTTCCCATTTGCGCGGCTGACTCGCCTTTTGCAATGGGTGAATTTGCACTCAAGGACCTGCTTTCCGCAAGACTGATTACCCGGGAAAAAGGCTCTGGCACGCGGGAGGTGCTGGAGCAGGTGCTGATTGAAAACAACCTGTCCATGGATGGATTTCAGAGTATTTGCGAGGTGGGAAGTATCGGCGCCATTAAACAGTTGGCGGCGCAAGATGTGGGTGTGGCATTTCTCTATCGCGCCGCCTGCCGGCGTGAGTTGGCAGAGGGAACGTTGGTGCAGGTACAGTTGGACCGCTGCGTCATGCAACGCGCGTTCTATTTTGTGTACCTCAAGGACAGCTTACGCAGCGGCGAGTTTTTAAAATGTTTTGAGCAATTTAAAAACGATTGCATCGCTCCGTAAAAGAACCGTTTCGCCGATTCCGCTTGCGGTCTTTACAAAATGCGGCGCGGTCAGTCACTGTAACATTTTCCACTGTGGAACGTTTCTGATAGGAAGGGAGGGGGTAGGGTGAAAAACGAGTCGCTGGAGGCGCTTTATGAGCAGTACGCGGGAGAGCTGTATCGCTACGCCTTTGCCCTCTGCCGCAATCGAATACAGGCCCAGGAGTTGGTGAGTGACACTTTTTTTCAGGCGCTCCTGTCCTTAAAAGAGGAGCATGAGGGACTGAAATGGTGGCTGTTCCGGGTGTGCAAAAATCTGTGGCTAGACGGTCTGCGGCGGCAGAAGCACGTTGGGGAACAGCCCCCTGACTGGGACGCGCTCCCGGCGGAGGGGAATTTGACCCAAGGCGTTATCGCCCGGGAGGAACAGCAGCGGGTCTACCGCGCCGTTCTGGCCCTGTCGCCTCCCGCCTACCGCCAGGTGGTCAGCCTCTTTTACTATGGAGGGCTGTCGCTGAAAGAGGTGGCGGAGGTCATGGACACCACACCCGGCGCGGCGCGGACGCTGCTCTGTCGGGCACGGCAGAAGTTGAAAATTGCATTGGAGGGACAACTATGACATTCCATGAACTGTTAGAACGATACAAAACCGGCACTGCCACGGCGGAGGAGCGGATGCTTGTGGAGACGGAGCTGGAAAAAAACGAGGCGATTTCCGACTATCTGGCAGAGGGCTTTTCCATCCCCACCGGAGAAAATGCCCCGCCGCCGGGGGAGAGCCGCCGGGTGAAAAAAACCGTCAACCGCCGCCTGGTCCGGGTGGTGGCACTGTCGGTTGCCATCGTGTTTGCCCTGCTGCTGGGGACGCGGTTCGTCCTCTCCCCGCTATTTGCCGCCACTCGCTACAATCCCACGGGGAGGACCGTGGGACAGCAGAGCACTGCGGATATCAACTTCGATTTGACAACCCTTTATGAGCTGGTCTATCCCGGCTTTTCTGTCAGTTCTGTCTATACGGAGGATTTGCAATTTGGCCGCTATCGCTTGAGCTTTCAGCAGGTGGACAGCTTTACCGGCGAGACGGAATCCCGCAGTCGGGAAATCTCTCCCAGATGGGACGGCGCAGGCTGGTGGGTGGACCCTTATTTTGAACTGACCGATTTGAGTCCCCGGGATGAAGAGGACGGAGCTTTTTGGCTGGCGGAGCAGTGTACGGCGGAGTCCGTGGCAGAGCTGCGGGAGCTGCCCGAGAGCGCCTATACCTCCGCCTGGGTGACCTTTCCCCGGGAGCTGACGCCGGAGGAGCTGACCCTGCTCGCCTCCGCGTTTGAAAAAAAATATGAGACGGAGGACCAAAGCCGCAGTGACATCTCCTTCCGCTGGGCGGCAGTGCGCACCAC
>JAVVPH010000238.1:0-3050 GCA_036655835.1 Oscillibacter sp. | reverse complement strand
GTCCGGCGGACGAATATCTGCTTCTGGCGGATTTTGACGCCTATTGTCAGGCGGAGGCCCGCATGGCGGGGACCTATGCCGATGTCGCCGCCTGGAACCGCATGAGCCTGCACAATATCGCCCGCAGCGGCATTTTCTCGGCGGACCGCTCCGTGTCGGAGTACGCCGACCATATCTGGCACGTCCCCCACAAATAAGCGGGTATCGCAAAAAGCGCAGACAGAAAGACATTTCTGTCTGCGATTTTGCGGTATAAACCCGCTGGAAACCGTTGCAACCGTCGCAAAAGATTGGGACTTGAAATTTTTTACAAAAAATTGTATACTCTTTGTAGCTGTTATATTTTGTCATAAAGGCCCGCAGTGCTACAAAAAGGGAGTGGAGCCTATGCAAACCAAAGACACAATCCTCATCGCGGACGACAACGAAATCAATCGCCGCCTCCTGCGTCAGATCCTGGGGCAGGAATATCAGCTCCTTCTGGCCTCCAACGGCCGGGAAGCGCTGGATTTACTGGCGGCGCACCGGGGGGAAATCGCCGGCATTGTGCTGGATCTTGTCATGCCCGTTTTGGATGGCTATGCCGTGATGGAGCAAATTTCCATGCAGCCGGACTGCCGGAATATCCCCATTCTGGTGGCCACCGCCGACGAGAGCGGCGAGGTGGAAAACCGCTGCTTAAAGCTGGGTGCCTGGGATTTTGTCCGCAAGCCCTACGACCCTGCCACCGTGCGTCTGCGCCTGCAAAACATCATCAACCGCAGCCAACGCCACCTGATGGCCCGGCTCCGCCATATGGCGGAGCACGATGCGCTGACGGACCTTTATAATCGGGAGAAATTTTTCACCGCCTCCCGGGCCATGCTGGACCAGCACCCGGACGAGACGTTCGCCTTTGTCCGCTTTGATATTGACCGCTTCCGCCTCATCAACTCCTTTTTTGGCGAGGCGGAGGGCAATCGTCTCCTGCAATTCATCGCCGATAAAATGCGGGAGTTTGCCGCGGCGCTCCCCTATGTCGCCTATGGCCGCATGGAGGCGGATGTATTCTGCTTTTGCGAGGTGTATTCCGACGCGCATTTTCAAAGGCTGATTCAGTTGACCCAGCAGGAGCTGCGGAATTTTTCTGCCCAATATTACGTGGAGCCGTCCTTCGGCGTCTACGTCATCACCGATGCCGCCATCCCGGTGGAGACGATGTACTCCCGGGCCGCCATGGCGGCGGAGCGCTGTAAGGGCAATCACCTGCAAAGCTACGCGTTTTACGACAGCGCCATCAGCGAGGAGCTCTTCCGCACCCAAAGCATCCTCAACGATATGGATGCCGCCCTGGAACAGCGCCAGTTTGTGGTCTATCTCCAACCCAAATATGATTTGCGCTCCGAGAAGCCCTACGGGGCAGAGGCCCTGGTGCGCTGGCAGCACCCGGAAAAGGGCCTGCTCCAACCCGGGGCGTTCATCCCCGTGTTCGAGCATAACGGCTTCATCTCCAAAATAGATTATTACGTCTGGGAGGAGGTCTGCCGCCTCCTGCACCGGTGGATTGACGAGGGGCAAAACCCCGCCCCCATCTCCGTGAATGTCTCCCGGATGAATATGTATAACCCCCATCTGGTCAAGGTGCTCAGTACCCTGGTGGAGCGGTACGATGTGCCCCCCGCCCTGTTGCAGCTGGAGCTGACGGAGAGTGCCTATATGGATAACCCCGCCAGCATGAAAGAGACGCTGAAAAAGCTCCACGAGGCCGGCTTTGCGGTTTTGATGGACGATTTCGGCAGCGGCTATTCCTCCCTGAATACCCTGCGGGATATCGCGGTGGATATTTTGAAAATCGACATGAAATTTCTTCCCGCCGGTACCACGGACGGCCGCAGTGAGCGGATTTTAACCTCCGTCATTCGCATGGCCGGCTGGTTGGGCATCCCCGTGGTGGTGGAGGGCGTGGAAACCGCCCAACAGCGGGACTTTTTGAAAAGCGTGGGCTGCGGGTATATCCAGGGCTATTTTTACGCCCGGCCCATGCCGGTGGCGGAGTACGAGACGCTGATGCAAACCGACGAGCAGGCGGAGCCGCCTCTGCCCATCACGCAGGAGAGTCAGGCCGTGCTGGAAAATCTTTGGCGGACGGATTTTCAGCGGGACATAATCCTGCGCCATATTTCCCAGCCGGTGCTGATTTGCGAGGTGTTGGGGGAGGAGACAGAGGTTTTGCGGGTCAATCAGGCCTACCTCGCATGGATGTCCCGCTGTGACGAAATTGTCAGTCTCCGCCAGCTTTGCCGGCAGTATATTTCCCCGGAATTTTGGCCTGTGCTCCGCCAGACGCTGTCTGCGGTCGTCCGGGAGGAAAGCGTGCGAACGGTGGACTATCGCCGCACCGTGGCCGACGGAACGCTGTGGCTGCGGGCCCAGGTGCAGTACCTCCATGAGCTGCCCAGCAGTCATTTGATTTTTGTGTCACTGAGCGACATCACCCGGGAAAAAACCCTGGAAGCGGAGCTGAAAGCGTTGCGCTCCTAAGCAATCATGCTTGGTATGAAAAGGGGAAAAAGGATGAAGACGGAACAGGCATTACATCTGCTTTCTGATTTTTGCGTTGCATATTTTGTAAAGCGGAATCTGGAGGAGAGCTTGGCCCTCACCGATGAGAACATCGTACTCATCGGCACGGCGGAGGGGGCGCGGGTCTACGGGCGAGACGCTTTCCGGGACTATCTCCTCCGGGACTTCGCGGAGATGCCGGAGCCCTTCGCCCTGGATGTGCTCAGCCAAACGGCCCATGCCGCCGGAGAGGACTGCGCGGTGGTGGATATGTCTCTGCGCATCCGGGGAAGCAACTATCGGGTGAACGCGATTCTCTCCGCTGTTGCCCGGGAGACGGCGGGGGAGTGTAAGCTTTTCCTCGTCCATTTTGCCGTACCCATCGCCCGGCAAAAGCACGCGGAGCATTATCCCATTACCATGGAAACAACCCATATGGACGGCTTGAAGCTGGATTTGCTCAACCGCATCACCGCCGGGGGCATCATGGGCGGCTATCAGGAGCCGGG
>JAVVPH010000237.1:0-3059 GCA_036655835.1 Oscillibacter sp. | reverse complement strand
CGCTACGAAAAGGGCGAACGGGAAATCCCGGTTTGGGCGGTTATCAAGCTGGCGGAATATTACGGCACCAGCACGGACTATATTCTGGGGCGGACCAATGACAATTCGCCCCTGCGCGCCAAATGAGAAAGCTGGCGACCTTCGCGTTTGCCTTTGCCGCCGGGGTGTTTCTGGCGCAGTACGCCCTGCCCCACGATTGGCTGCTGCCGTTGGCGGCGGCCATTGTGGCGGGGAGTCTACTGGGCCTGTTGCGGCGTGGAAATTTTCGCGGGCGGGTACTGCTGATTGGCTGGGGACTGTCACTGGCGTGCTTTTGGAATTGGGGCTACACGCAAGTGGTGCAGGCACCGGCGGAGGCCATGGCGGACACCGACCGCTATGGCGTGACCATGACGCTGTGCGATTACGCCGCGCCCACGGATTATGGGGCCAAGGCCACGGTTTACATGGAGGGACTGCGGTTTGGCAAGGCGGTTTATTACGGCGGGGAAGAGCTGTTGGAGCTGACGCCGGGGCAGACGGTCACCGGCGACCTCCACCTCCAAAGCGCCGCCCGCATCCGGGACGATGACATCACCAATTTTACGTCCAAGGGCATCTTTCTGCTGGCCTATCAGCGCAGTGAGGTGGAGATTTCCGCCGGAAGCGCGGACTCGCCCCGCTGGTGGCCCATTCGTTTGGGGGAGGCCATGCGGGGGCAGATAGACCGGCTTTTTACCGGCGATACGGCGGCGTTTGTCACCGCCATTCTCACCGGGGATAAGACCAACCTTTCGGATGCCGCCGCCATCGGACTGTCCGAGGCGGGACTCTACCATATTTTGGCGGTGTCCGGAATGCACTGCGCCTTTTTGCTGGCGCTGGTTACGGCCCTCACAGGGGCACACCGCCGGCGGCTGACGGCGATGCTTGCCATCCCGATTTTGCTATTTTATATGCTGCTGACGGGCTGCACGCCATCGGTGGTGCGGGCCTGCGTGATGCTTATGTTTCTCTTGGCGGCACCCCTGTTTCGCCGGGAGCGGGACGGCCCGACGGCTATGGCGGCGGCGCTGCTGCTGATTTTACTGGTGAACCCTTTTGCCGCCGCGTCCATCAGCTTGCAGTTGAGCTTTGCCGCCGTGGCGGGGCTACTGTGGCTCACGCCCCGGATGAGCCGATTTCTCATGGGACAGCGGCGGGGGAGGGTCCTGCGGTTTTTGGCGGCCAGTCTGTCCGCCTCCTGCGGCGCGTTGGTGTTTACCATTCCGCTGACGGCGTATTACTTCAATATCTTCGTGCTGGTGGCGCCGGTGGCCAATCTCTTGTGCCTGTGGGCGGCCAGTATTGTGTTTGCCGTGGGCATGGTGGCGGTGCTGGCAAGCTTCCTCTGGCTGCCGTTGGGGGCGGTTTTGGGGCTTGTGCCCCGGGCGTTCATCTGGTATATTCTTCAGGTGACCCAAGGGCTGGCGCACTTGCCCTATCACGCCTTGTATTTTTCCAATCCCTATTTGAAATACTGGCTGGTCTACGCCTACGCGCTGTTTGGCGGGGCGTATCTCTGGAAGCCCAAGGCCCGGCGAAAATACGCCGTGGCAGGTGTCTGCGTCGTTTTAACCCTGATTGGAACGGTGAAGCTGGGGGCCTTGCGGACGCAAAACCACGCACTGGATTTTGCGGTTTTGGACGTGGGGCAGGGGAGCTGTACCCTGCTGTCCTCCGGCGGAGAGTTCGCGTTGGTGGACTGCGGCAGCGGCAACAGTTGGTACGATGCCGGGGAAATTGCCGCCGATCAACTGGCCAGCAGAGGCTGTGGAAAATTAAACCAGCTCATTTTGACCCATTATGACTACGACCATATTTCCGGCGTCAAGCGGCTCCTCTCCCGGATGGAGGTGGAGCGGCTGTTGGTACCCGAGGAGACGGAAAGCCCGGAGGTGCGGGACGCGCTGCTGGCCACCGCCCGGGATTGCGGCACGGAGGTGATTTTTGTCACCGAAAAAACCGCCTATTCACTGGGAGAGAGTGACTTGCACATTTATCCGCCCCTGGGGGACGGCGGGGACAACGAGGAGGGCTTGACCATTCTCTGCTCCGCCGGGGACTATGATTTGCTGATTACCGGCGACATGGACAGCAAGACGGAGCGAAAGCTCTTGGAGCAGGACGGTCTGCCGGACATTGAGGCCCTGGTGGCGGGGCATCACGGCTCCCGACATTCCACGTCGGAGGAATTGCTGGAGGCACTGAAGCCGGAATGCGCCCTCATCAGCGTGGGTAGCAATTCCTATGGGCATCCCGCGGACGAAGCCCTGGGCCGCTTGGTGCGGGCGGGGGTGAAAATTTACCGCACGGATATGCAGGGCACCATTCATTTCACCGTAAATTGAGGGGGAAACCATGGCATACGCAAAAAAAGCACCGAAATCCAACGAGGAATTTCAAACACTAAAAAACGACATCGCCAGCGGAACGCCCGGCTGTGCCTATCTTTTTTATGGCGAGGAGAGCTATCTGCGGGAATATTACCTGGGAGAGCTACGCCGACTGCTGGTCCCTGCCGGGTTTGAGGAGTTCAATTACCATCGCCTAGAGGGCCGGGATTTGACGGTGCAGGCACTGGTGGAAATGGCGGAGGCCATGCCCATGATGGCGGAGCGCACCCTCCTGGTGGTGACGGATTTCGACCTCTTTAAATTGCCCGAGGAACAGCGGGAAAAACTGATTGCTTTCCTGGAGGACGTGCCGTCCTATTGCTGTGTGATATTTGTCTACGACACGGTGGCCTACAAGCCCAATCGGACGCTGAAAAAGCTGTGCAAGGCCATTGCGGACCGGGTGCAGACCGTGGAATTTCGGCAGGCGGAGGACAGCGATTTGGTGCCGTGGATTATCCGGCGGTTCAAAGCGTTGGACAGGGAAATCAGCCGGCAGACGGCGGAGTATCTCATTTTCATCTGCGGCGGGCTGATGACCGGTCTGGTGCCGGAGATTACCAAAATCGGCACCTACGCCAAGGGCCGGGAGATTACCCAGGCCGACATCGACGCGGTGGCGGATCCGGTGCTGTCGGCGGAGGT
>JAVVPH010000236.1:0-3118 GCA_036655835.1 Oscillibacter sp. | reverse complement strand
ACCGCATCAGCTCTGTACGCAGCACGGTTCATTCCAACATTTACTTCCCGGATTATGTGGTGGTGGTGGATGAAACCCTCATCGCTTCCGTGGACGTAACCAAGGGCCTGAAGCCCGAGGGTGCCATTGTCATCAACAGCACCAAGACCCCCGCTGAGATTCGTTCTCAGCTCAAGGGCTACCCCGGCAAGGTCTGCACCATCGACGCAGGCAAAATCAGCGAGGAAGAGCTGGGGCGCAATTTCCCCAACACCCCCATGCTGGCTGCCATCGTGAAGATTACCGGCGTTGTGGATGTCACCGATTTTATTTCTGACATGGAAGCTTCCTTCAAACATAAGTTTGCGAGCAAGCCCCAGGTCATTGAGGGCAATATGCGTGCTCTGAAACGTTCTATGGAGGAGGTACTGGTAGGATGAGCTGGAAAGCAAGCGAGATGACGGAAACCGTCAACTGGAAAGACCTGACCCCCGGCTGCAGCATCTATGAGGGCGGTACGTCCGCTGTGGTCAACACCGGCGACTGGCGCACCATGAAACCCGTCGTGGACATGGACAAGTGCAAGCAGTGCCTGCTGTGCGTGCCCGTCTGCCCCGATATGTCCATCCCCGTGGTGGATGGCAAGCGTGGCGAGTTTAACTATTTCTATTGCAAGGGCTGCGGCATCTGCGCCAATGCGTGCCCCTTCGACGCCATCAAAATGGTCAAAGACGAGAAATAAGGAGGGGATGAAATAATGTCCATTAGAGAAAGACTGTCCGGCAACGAGGCAATTGCCTTTGCCATGAAGCAGATTAACCCCGATGTGATGGGTGCATTCCCCATTACGCCGTCCACGGAAATCCCCCAGTACTTTTCCAGCTATGTGGATAACGGAGAAGTGGATACCGAGTTCATCGCGGTAGAGTCCGAGCACAGCGCCATGTCCACCTGCATCGGTGCCCAGGCCGCCGGCTGCCGCGCCATCAGCGCAACCTCTTCCTGCGGTCTGTGCTACATGACCGAGATGCTCTATGTCGCCGCCTCTGACCGCCTGCCCATCACCCTGGCGGTGAGCTGCCGCGCACTGAGCGGCCCCATCAACATCAACAACGACCACTCCGACGCCATGGGCGTGCGGGATGCCGGCTGGCTGATGCTGTTTGCGGAAACCAACCAGGAGGCGTACGATAACTACCTCCAGGCCATGCGGATCGGCGAGGCGGTGAGCCTGCCCATCATGATCTGCCAGGACGGCTTCATCACCTCCCACGCCATCGAGAACATCGATTTGCTGGAGACGGAGAAGGTCCGGGAGTTCGTGGGCGAGTATCATCCCAAGAACGCCCTGCTGGGCCGGGAAAACCCCATGGCCGTCGGCGCTTACGCCACCCCCGTGTACTACATGGAGGCCAAGCGTCAGCAGGCCCAGGCCATGATGGACGCCAAGGATGTCATCCGCAAGGTCGGCAAGGAATTTGCCGCCCTGACCGGCCGCAGCTACGGCATGATTGAAACCTTCATGATGGACGATGCCGAAGAGGCCATCATCCTCATCGGCTCCTCCGTGGGCACTGCCCGGGAAGCCATCACCGAGCTGCGGGAGCAGGGCAAAAAGGTGGGCCTGATCAAGGTCCGTTCCTTCCGTCCCTTCCCCTCCGAGGAAATTGTGGAGGCTCTGCGCGGCGTGAAGGCCGTTGCCGTCATGGATAAGGACGACAGCTTCAACGCCCTCAGCGGCCCCATGTTTGCCGAGGTCTGCGCGTCTTTGTACACCAGCGACGTGCATCCTCTGGCCATCAGCTACATCTATGGCCTGGGCGGCCGCGACGTGCGGGTGGAGAGCATCCAGCGCGTGTTTGCCGACCTGGAGAAAATCGCACAGACCGGGGACGTGGGTGAGACCTATCGTTACCTGGAAGTGCGGGAATAAGGAGGGAGAACCGATATGAGCTATAATCTGAAAGAAAATCTGGAAAAAGAAGAGCGCCTGTCCGGTGGTCACCGGATGTGCGCGGGCTGCGGCTCCCCCATCGCGGTGCGCACCGTTTTGCGCGCCCTGAACCCGGAGGACAAAGCAGTCGTCTGCTCCGCCACCAGCTGCCTGGAGGTCTCCACCTTCATGTATCCGTATACCGCATGGAAAGATAGCTTCATCCACAACGCATTTGAAAATGCTGCCGCCACTATGTCCGGCGTCGAGACGGCATACAACGCCCTGAAAAAGCGGGGCAAGCTGGATGACACCTATAAGTTCATCACCTTCGGCGGCGACGGCGGCACCTACGACATCGGCTTCCAGAGCCTCTCCGGCGCTATGGAGCGGGGTCATGACATGGTCTACGTCTGCTACGATAACGAGGCTTACATGAACACCGGTATTCAGCGCTCCTCCTCCACGCCCCACTTTGCCGACACCACCACCACCCCCGCGGGCACGGTGATTCCCGGCAAGATGCAGCGCAAGAAGGACCTGACCAAAATCATGGTGGCCCATGGCATCCCCTATGTGGGCCAGACCACCTTCATCGGCAACTTCAAGGATATTTCCGAGAAGGCCCACACCGCTATCTACACCCCCGGCGCGGCCTTCCTCAACGTGATGGCTCCCTGCCCCCGTGGCTGGCGCTATCCCTCCGAGCAGCTGATGGACGTGACCAAGCTGGCGGTGGAAACCTGCGTGTGGCCGCTGTACGAAGTCATTGAAGGCAAGTACATCTTGAGCTATAAGCCCAAGAATAAGCTGCCGGTCACCGAGTACCTCAAGGTGCAGGGCCGCTTTGCCCATATGTTCAAAAAGGGCAACGAGTGGATGCTTGAAGAGATGCAAAAGGAAGTCGACCGCAACTGGGAAGACCTCCTGACCCTCTGCAACGCCTGATTTTTCCAAACAACAGCCCCGGAATCCCATGGGATTCCGGGGCTGTTTCAGGCTGTGGAGCAACCACAATGCGCGGTAATAAGAATCGGGGGACCGTGTGAAAGGGGCCGATGAGGTCCCGCTTTCACGCTCCGGGGCACAAGGCGCGCCGGAGCGTCCGCCCGCAAGCGGCACAGGGGCGAATCGTACGCAGTTTGACCCTGCGCCGCCGGATTCACGGCTTGCATTTTGGCGGGCAACGTGCTATACTTTTCAAAT
>JAVVPH010000235.1:0-3145 GCA_036655835.1 Oscillibacter sp. | reverse complement strand
GGGAAGGACAAATATTGGCTGATGGAGCTGTGGGAGATGAAATCCGACTACTCGGCCAAGCTCCTGCTGACCGCCGCCAAGAAAACCACCGCCGCCTGGTGTGCCGACGCTGTGAAGCTGTGTCAGGTGCTGGACCGGCGGATGAAGAGCGAAAAGGGCGTGGACGCGGCGGGGGAATTGAAGCTGCTGTTGGTGCGTCTGGCCGTGCGAAAGGGCTGATATGAAGCAGAAAATCAAGGAAGTCATCGTGGTGGAGGGCCGCTACGACCAAAACGCCATTTCCCAGGTGGTGGAGGCCGACATCATTGCCACCGGCGGGTTCTCTGTGTTTAATGACCGGGAAAAGCTGGCGTTTTTGCGCCGTCTGGCGGAAAAGCAGGGCATTATTGTCCTGACGGACAGCGACGGCGCGGGCTTTGTCATTCGGAATTATCTCAAGGGCGCACTGCCAAAGGACCGGGTGAAGCAGGCCTATATCCCCGACGTGTACGGCAAGGAACGCCGCAAGCGCAGTCCCGGAAAAGAGGGAAAGCTGGGCGTGGAGGGCATGAGGCCAGAGGTGCTGTTGGAGGCGTTGCGCCGGGCCGGGGCCACCTTTGCGGATGGGTCGGCGGAGGAGACGGGAGGCGAGGCGCTGACCAAGGCGGACCTCTTCGCCCTGGGTCTTTCCGGCACGGCGGACAGCGCCGCCCGCCGCCAGGCGTTGCTGCGGAGGTTGGAGCTGCCGGAACACTTGACGGCAAACGGTTTGTTGCAGGCGTTGAATCTTTTGTACGGGCGGGAAGAACTGGCGGAATTTGTGCAAAAAGAGGAAAATCTGTAAAATATCCGCAAATATTTTGTGGGGTTTGTGATTTGTCGACAAAATTCGACAAAATGTGCTCAAAACAGGTGGTATGCTTTTCTTACGTTTTTTAATTTGAAACAACGTGACGGGAGGGGACCATCTTGCGAGAGCTTTTTATGGGAAAAAAGCAAGCGTTGGAAACGCCGGTGGAATATTATTTGCTGGCCGAGGACAGGGATACCCTGGGTGAGAGCTATGGAATTCGCATCATCTGCGGGGAAGAGAAGGAGAGCGTTCGGGATATTACCATGTCTCAGAACAAAATCCTTGCGCTGCTGGACCGGGTGATGACAGGCGTTGTTACGCCAATCACCCTGCGGGATGTGGTGGAGGATTGGCTGCTCTGCTGAATACGGCAAAAAAACCACGGTGTCCGCCTTGCTTTTTTCGGGGGGATTTTGTATAATGAAGTCCTATTTGAACACAGAGGAAGGAAGGACCGCGCATGGCAGAGGAAATTAAGACCACGCAGGAAACCGCGCCGGAGAGCCGAAATTTCATCCACAGCTTTATTGAGGAGGATATTGCTCCCGGTGGAGCCTATCAGGGAATGACGGTTCACACCCGGTTTCCGCCGGAGCCGAACGGCTATCTGCACATCGGGCACTGCAAGGCGCTGACCATCGATTTCGGCACTGCCGAAAAATTTGGCGGCCTGTGCAACCTTCGTATGGACGATACCAACCCCTCTAAGGAGGACGAGGAATATGTGGAGGCCATCAAGGAGGACATCCATTGGCTGGGCTTCGACTGGGGCGACCGCTTTTTCTACGGCTCCGATTATTTTGAAGAGGACTACCGTCAGGCGGTGGGCCTGATTGAAAAGGGCTTGGCCTACGTCTGCGAGCTTTCCCCGGAGGAATCCAAGGAATATCGCGGCAGCATCGGCGTGCCCGCCAAAAGTCCCTTCCGGGATCGGCCCATGGCCGAGAGCTTGGATTTGTTTGCCCGGATGCGGGCAGGGGAATTTCCCAACGGCGCCATGACGCTTCGGGCGAAAATTGATTTGGAGAGCGGCAACTTCAATATGCGTGACCCGGTGCTGTATCGCATCAACCACACGCCCCATCATCGCCATGGAAACAAGTGGTGCATCTACCCGATGTACGACTTTGCCCACCCCATTCAGGACGCGCTGGAGGGCATTACCCACAGCTTGTGCTCCTTGGAGTTTGAGGCCCATCGCCCCCTGTATAACTGGGTGGTGGACCACTGCGACCTGCCCAATAAGCCCCGCCAGATTGAATTTGCCCGGCTGGGCATTGACCACACCGTGATGAGCAAGCGCAAGCTTCGCAAGCTGGTGGAGGAGGGCTTGGTTTCCGGCTGGGACGACCCCCGGATGCCCACGCTCTGCGGCCTGCGCCGCCGGGGCTATACCCCTCGCTCCATTCGCAATTTCTGCGACCGTATCGGCGTGGCCAAGGCCAGCTCCGTGGTGGAATACAGCTTTTTGGAGCATTGCCTGCGGGAGGATTTGAACGAGACGGCGGAGCGGGTGATGGCGGTGCTGCACCCGGTCAAGCTGACGGTCACCAATTATCCTGAGGGGAAGAGCGAGCTTTGCAGCGTGGAAAATAACCCGGTGGACCCCGCCTCCGGCCTGAGAGAAATCACGTTTTCCCGCAATCTGTGGATTGAGGCCGACGATTTTCAGGAGGTCCCCGTACCCAAGTATAAGCGGCTGCATCCCGGCAACGAGGTGCGGCTCAAGGGTGCGTATCTGGTCACCTGCACCGGCTGCGTGAAGGATGCGGCGGGCAATGTGACGGAGGTGCTCTGCGAATACGACCCGGACAGCCACGGCGGAAATCCGGCTGACGGACGCAAGGTCAAGGGCGCCACCATCCACTGGGTGGATGCCGCCACGGCGGTGGACGCGGAGGTCCGGCTGTATGACAACCTCTTTACCGACCCGGCCCCCGATGCCGCCGACAAGGATTTTATGGACTGTATTGACCCGCAGTCTCTGGAAATTCTCACCGGCTGCAAGGTGGAAGCGGAGCTGAAAAGCGCCGTGGCACCTGCCAACTTCCAGTTTATGCGGCTGGGCTATTTCTGCCTGGATAACCAGGATTCCCGCCCCGAGCGGTTGGTGTTCAACCGCAGTGTGTCCCTCAAGGACAGCTTTAAAAAATAAGAAAAAGCGCTGCGGGTGGAGAAACGCTATTGCGTTCGTCACGCAGTATCTGGATGCCTGCAAACGAGTCAGGCAAATGGGCGGGGGATTGCCTGGCTGAAAGCCAAGGGCGACACCGCAAAAAATGCAGAGGCTGTATCTGACACAGATACAGCCTC
>JAVVPH010000234.1:0-3146 GCA_036655835.1 Oscillibacter sp. | reverse complement strand
GCAATGAGCAGCTGCCGGTAAGCCCCGGCGAAGGGATTACCCTCTCGGCCTATGCTGTTGACAGCTATGGCCGCCGCACAGAGTCGGTGCCTGAGGTATAGGCGTGCTCTTAGCCCAACGTTCCAACGATACGCCGCAATATTTTCCGTGCAAACGAGGTGAGGTGCTTATGCGCCTCACCTCGCTTCATATAGCGACAATCTTGTCTCCAAAACCGGTATATTGCGTAGAAAACAGCTTTATTTTGCTGCACAGATATGATATACTGAACGCACATTTGATTGCAGAGGATTTGTGATAAATGCTTTTTAACTCTCTTCAGTTTTTACTGTTTTTCCCCATCGTTACATTGCTGTACTTTGCCATTCCACACAAGGTGCGTTGGATGTGGCTTTTGGCGGCGAGCTATTATTTCTATATGTGTTGGAACCCCAAATATGCAATGCTGATTGGCACGTCAACAGTGATTACCTACGTAACGGGGCTTTTAATCGACCGGGCAAAAACAGTTTCACACAAAAAAATCTGGGTGGGGCTCAGCTTCGGTTCCAACCTTCTGATTCTATTTTTCTTCAAGTACTTCGATTTCGCCATCGCTAACATCAACGCGCTGCTGTCTTTTTCTGGCCTATCGCTGATTACACCCGCGTTTGACGTGCTGCTGCCCGTTGGCATTTCCTTTTACACGTTTCAGGCTCTGAGCTATACCATGGACGTCTACCGCGGCGATATTTACGCCGAGAAAAACTTGGGGAAATATGCGCTGTTCGTCTCTTTTTTCCCCCAACTTGTGGCAGGGCCCATTGAGCGCTCCAAAAATCTATTGATTCAAATTAGCGAAAAACACGTTTTCAGCTATGAAAATATGACCCGCGGTTTACAGCTGATGCTGTGGGGCTTTTTTCAAAAGCTTGTGATTGCAGACCGGGTGGCGATCATCGTCAATCAAGTGTACAATGATTACACCCAATACGCGGGCTTTCAGATTGTGCTAGCCACCATGCTGTTCGCGGTGCAGATTTATTGCGATTTTTCCGGATATTCCGATATTGCAATCGGCGCGGCACAGGTGATGGGCTTTCGCTTGATGGATAACTTTAACCGCCCATATTTTGCGGTGTCCATCAAGGATTTTTGGCGCAGGTGGCATATCTCGCTCTCCACTTGGTTTAAGGATTATCTGTACATTCCGCTGGGGGGAAACCGCTGTTCCCGCCCCCGCCGATATTTCAACCTGATGGTCACATTTTTGGCAAGCGGTCTGTGGCACGGCGCAAGCTGGAATTTTGTCATTTGGGGCGGACTGCACGGCGCGTATCAAATCATAGGCGACCTGCTGTCGCCTCTGCGCAAACGGTTTTTCAAGTTTTTCAAAACCGACACCACCGCCTTTTCCCATAAATTATTGCAGATGGTGACCACCTTTGCCCTTGTGGATTTTGCGTGGATATTTTTCCGTGCGCCGGGGGCAAGCGCGGCGATTGACATTATAAGGCGCATGTTTTCCGTGTTTAATCCGTGGATTTTCTTTGATGAGAGCATTTACCTTTTGGGACTGGGAAAAAGCGAATTTTGGTTCATGCTCCTTTCCATCGGGATTCTATTCGTCGTCAGTCTGCTGCGGCAGCGTATGCGTCTGCGTGAAACGCTGGCAACGCAAAATCTGTGGTTTCGCTGGCTGATTTACATTGCGGCATTTTATTTTGTGCTGTATGGCATGGCGTCCACCAGTCAGGAATTTGTCTATTTTCAGTTTTAGGAGGGTGCGGAGTTGAAAAAAGTACTGCGCGTAATCGCTTTTGTACTGACGCTTTATCTCATCTCCGCAACTTTTATCAAGTATGGGAAGATGAACTTTTTTACCATTGAATATCCAATGCGCAAGGTCAAAATTGAATATATCAGTCAAACCGGGCATGATAATGATGTGCTGTTTCTGGGGGACTCACGCTGTATGGCGGCGGTAGCGCCCACGCTTCTTCCCGTGGAGAGCTATAATCTTTCGGTCAGCGGCGGAAGTACTGTTGAGGGGTTTTGGATGCTGGAAGGGTACCTGAAAAACAACCGCCCGCCCGAAGAAGTTTATATGGTTTTTACCTCCAATCACTACATGACCATCGACGGCTTTGAGGTGCGGACCAAGCCCTTTGATTTATTTTCCGACGCTCAAATACAGGAAGTGGACCAGCTTCTTGCCCAAAACGAGGACGCGCAGGAGCGAGCAGCCCGGTATTTTAATACCAAACTGTATGAACTGAATGTATTCACGCAGTATTTGCCCGAACTTCGTGCCGCCAAGCTGCTTGGCAGACGGCAGGCCAACGAGCAGTGTATGCTGGAGATGGCCAGCACAAAGGGCCAGCATTTCTTCGGGAAACAGGCACAGGAGGACGGTGCCTTTGGTGACGCTAAATTTGAAAGCTTCACACCCGACCCCATTACCGATTTATATTTTGAAAAAATCATCGCCCTGTGTGAGCAAAATCATATTGCGTTAACGGTTGTCAATACGCCGATTAACGAGACAACCTTTCAGGCGCTGAAACCCGCCCATGTTGACGGTTTTCAGGCGTATATGCACGAAAAAGCCCGGCTTCACCCCACTCTGACGGTGCGTGATGATATTTTGCACCTGCCGAATTCATGCTTTGGCGACCTGTCCCATGTCAATGAAGCAGGCATGGAGCTCTACACCCAATATATTTCAGAGTTGCTGAGCGGCAGCTAGGCCCACCAGGTGACACTTCTGTTTGAGCACCCTCTACTTCCCATTGATATTTTTCAGAATCGGACCTATAATAACCATAGAAGCCACATCCTTGGGATTTTGTCATAACATTGTGACATTCCATGGTTTTCATCTGACAGAAATGAGGTGGACCGATTATGAAGCGTCTTTTTATCGTCACCGGCGGCTGCGGCCATTTGGGCAACACCATTGTACACAAGCTGCTGGCCCGTGGGGAACGGGTGCGGGTGCTGGTGTTTCCCGGGGAAACCCGCAAGGCCTTGGACGACTGCCCCGATGCGGAATTTTTTCAGGGGGACGTGTGCGACAGGGCCTCCCTGATACCGATTTTTGCCCATGAGACGGACGAAACTTTGGTGGTCATCCACACCGCCGCCATCATCTCCATCGCCGCCAA
>JAVVPH010000233.1:0-3204 GCA_036655835.1 Oscillibacter sp. | reverse complement strand
GCGGCGGGGTCTGATGCCGTGGTGGTGGGCCTGCCCCAAAATCCCAATGGCCCCACAGACTGAAAACCCCCGGATGGCCCGCAGATTCCACTGGGGGAATGGGCGCCGGTTCGCCGCTCCCGGAGCGGTTTGGCTTGGATAGTCCCGGTTCGGAAAGCTCCGGTTCGGAGAGCTCCGCCATGCGAAAAAAGCGTCCGCCCCACTGGGGCGGACGCTTTTTAGATGCAATCAAATGCAATTAGTACCCGATGATAATGCCCTTTTCCATGGCGTAAAAACTGGTCAGGCCCCGGCAGTGGAGCAGCTCCACGCTTTTCACCGGCAGCTCCGCCAAAATGCACTCCTTTAGCTTCAACGCGCCGGAGAGATTTTCGCAGTGGGCAATCATCACCTCGGCGTTGGTGCAGTCCTTGCTTTGGGCCATCAGGGCCGTCAGGGCCTTGTAGGTTTTCAGCTCTCCCTTGGCCTTGCCGGCCACATGGATGGTGCCCTGGGGCGTGGCCTCTGCCACCACATGGATGCCCAGTGTGCGGAGCAGGTTGCCCACCAGCGGGCGCATCCGTCCGTTTTTCACCAGATTGTCGAAGCATTCCAGGGTGAAGGTGGTCCGCAGGGCGGCCTGATACAGCCGCAGTTGACTGCAAATTCCCTCGAAGTCGCCGGTTTCGTCCGCTTCCATCAGCTGTTGGGCCTTGCGGATCAACAGCACCAGCGCACCGGCGGTGGATTTGGAGTCAATGACGCACACCCGCTTTTCCGGGTGTTCCTCCATCAGCACATCCCGGCCCAAAACGGCGGCATTATACGTGCCGGAGAGTGCGCCGGAAATGGTGAAGCACACGGTGCAGTCCGCCTCTTCAAAGGCTTTGGAAAAGGTGCCGGGGGAGGGGCAGGCCGTGGATGCCGCGGATTTTTCCGCCGCCATGGCCGCCAACAGGTCCGGCACGTTCAAGTCCTCATTGTCCAGAAAATCGCCGCCGCCCACCAAAATGCGCATGGGGACGATTTGAAAGCGCACAGACTTGCTCTCAAACATATCCGGCTTTAAGTCACAGCTGCTGTCGCACACAATATTCCAAGTCATACGTTACTCCTTAAAATGTGGTTTTAAATATCACATTGACTATTATAATAATACGATAAAGCCAATTTGTCAATGGAAGAAGCAAAAAATAGGAACTTGACAGGAAAAAATAAAAGTGCTATACTAAAACAGTTCTAAAATAAACAGTTTTTAAACAAACAATCGGAGGCTTGCTATGGCAATTACATCCGCGCGGATGCTGCAATTCAATCACCAGTTTGAGCGGCTTTACGCCGCTCAATTTGCGCCGCTGCTGTCCCAGACGGGCCTGGGAATGCAGGAGGTCCACGTACTGCTGTTTTTGGCCAACAATCCGGGGATGGACACCGCCCGGGACGTGACGGAGTACCGGGGCCTTGCCAAATCCCAGGTGTCTCAAGCGGTGGAGCAGTTGACGGCCCGGGGCCTGGTCAGCCGCACCCCGGATGGGGAGGACCGGCGCATCATCCACCTCTCGGTGACGGAGAGCGGGGGGCCGCTGGCCCGGGAGGCCCAGAGATTGCAGGCCCGCTGCAGTGAACTGGTGCTGGCGGGACTGAACAAGCGGGAGCGGGAAAATTTCGCGGCAATTTTGGAAAAGGTGTTTGCGAAAACGGACACATTGATGGAAAAGGAGAACAATACCCTATGAATCAACAAAGCGCGGATTTGGGAACCGGGAAGGTCGGCAAGCTGCTCTTTACCATGGCACTGCCCACCATTACCTCCCAAATTGTCAATATGCTCTACAACCTGGTGGACCGGGTGTACATCGGCCACATGGCCCCGGTGGAAACCGTGGGCAAGCTGGCCCTCACGGGGGTGGGGGTGTGCCTGCCGGTGATTATGGTCATCTCCGCCTTCGCGGCGCTGCTGGCCATGGGCGGCGCGCCCCGGGCCTCCATTGCGGAGGGGCAGGGCAAGCCGGAGGAATCCGAGCGCATTATGGGCAACTGCCTGACCATGCTGCTGGTGGTTTCCGTGGTGCTGACGGTGGTGTTCCGGGTGTTTGGCCGGGATTTGCTGCTGGCCTTCGGCGCCAGTGAAAACACCATTGAATACGCCGTGGCCTATATGAATATCTACTCTCTGGGCACTGTTTTTGTCCAGTTGACCCTGGGCATGAACGCCTATATCACCGCCCAGGGCTTCACCACCGTCAGCATGAAAACCGTGCTGATCGGCGCGATTTTAAATACCATTCTGGACCCCATCTTCATCTTCGGCTTTGATATGGGCGTCCGGGGCGCGGCGCTGGCCACCATCCTTTCCCAGGCGGTATCCGCCGTGTGGGTGATGTGGTTCCTCCTCAGCAACAAAACCAAATGGCGCTTGCGCAAGCGCAATCTGCGGCCCCGCTTCAAGGTGGTGGGCCCCTGTCTGGCTCTGGGAATGTCGCCCTTTATCATGCAGTCCACCGAGAGCCTGATTGCCATTTGCTTCAACGCCTCGCTGCTGAAATACGGCGGGGACATCGCCGTGGGTGCCATGACGGTGCTCAACAGCATTATGCAGTTCGCCATGCTGCCCCTCCAAGGGCTGACCCAGGGCGCACAGCCCATCCTCAGCTATAATTTCGGGGCCAAAAAATTTCAGCGTGTGCGAGAGACGTTTAAGGTACTGCTCCGGGCCTGTGTGATTTATTCCATGGTTCTGTGGGTGGCGGTGCAGTGCTTCCCCGGGGTGTTCATCGGCATTTTCACGCCGGATCAGGAGCTGATTACCTACGCCACCTGGGCCGTGCGGGTCTATATGGGGGCCACAGGTATTTTCGGCATTCAAATTGCCTGCCAGCAGACTTTTATCGCACTGGGCAATGCCAAGACCTCCCTATTTTTGGCGGTGCTGCGCAAAATCATTCTCTTAGTGCCCCTGATTTTTATTCTGCCCCATTTTATCTCCAATCAGGTTCTGGCCGTCTTTTTGGCGGAGCCGGTGGCGGATTTCCTGGCGGTGTGCACCACGGCGGCCATGTTTTCCGTCCAGTTCAAGCGCACCATGGCCCAGCTGGAAGCGGGACCCGGGGCCGACAAATGACACAGTTAACCATCTAAAGCCGAAACCCCGGACAAATTGTCCGGGGTTTCAGACTGTCAATAAACCCTGCAATCTCAGAAAACGGGAAGGAAGATAGCTACGAA
>JAVVPH010000232.1:0-3222 GCA_036655835.1 Oscillibacter sp. | reverse complement strand
ATACGGAGGGGGGGATGATACATAGGGGCGGGTTTGCAAAGGCATTGCGGCAGAGCGCATACGCCCAGATGCCCGCCCCGGGCGGCCCCGCTTAGCTCCGCAAATCCGCCGGATAGGCCCCGCTGTCGTGGAGACGGCGCAGCTCCGCCGCCACCACCGCCCGGTCCTCCTGATAGGTCATGCCAAACCAGCGCGCGTCGGAGTGGAGCACCGATACCTCCAGCCGTCCCGCCTGCAATTCTTCACCCACCATCACCGGCAGCAGACATTCTGCCTTCACATTCTCCCCGGCCTCCTGGCGCAAAAAGCGCTCAAAATACGCCTGGAGCGCGGGAAAAATACTGGGGGCAAAGCCCCAGAAATTCATGGACACCACGGTTTCCGGCGCCAGGGGCCGGTCCTCCGCCAAATCCCGGAGGGTTCCGTCGGCGTAGAGCTGGACCTTCAGCGCCTCCCGCACGGAGGCCAAGTTCCCCCCCGCCACGGTGCAAACCCCCCGGGACACGGTGCCGTGGAGACTGGCGGTTTTGTCCAATTCATAGCCCACCATGGTGGCCCGCCCCTGGGGGGGCAGCTTCACCAATTCGTTGTACATGGTCTGATACGCGTCCATCCCGTAATAATCGTCGGCATTGATGACGCAAAACGGCTCGTGGACCGCGGCGGACGCGCACAGCAGGGCGTGGACCGTGCCAAAGGGCTTGGTCCGCCCCTGGGGAATGCTGTAAAAATCCGGCACGGAGGAAAAATCCTGGGTCGCGTAGGCCACCTCTACCGGGCTTCCGTCCAGAGCGGTTTTTTTCGCCAGATAGTCGCCGCACAGCTCCCGCAGCATCGGCTCCATCTCCGGCTTGATGATGAACACAACCTTGTTAAATCCGGCCCGCAGCGCGTCGTAAATGGAGTACTCCATCAAAATCTCGCGGTGAGGCCCGATGCCGTCCACCTGCTTGCTGCCGCCGTAGCGGGATCCCATACCCGCCGCCATAATCACCAGAGAAACTTTCATCGTCTTTTCTCCCTTAAAATCCGTTGTACTGTGCCTTGCGCACGCTGCGTCTGTGATACGCAATCTCACTTTACCTCAAATACCTTTTTTTTGCAACTGCTCTTGACTTTTTTCCCAAGACGCTTATAATATGAAAATGATTTTCATTTTTAGTTTGAGGCCATCCGGCCCGGTGCTTGCTCCGGGCGGTGTCCCTCAGCGGAATTTAGGAGACTGCACCATGCCCTACACCACCAAGCAGCAGCAGGCCGTCCTCCATCTTTTGGAGAGCTGTCCGCTGGAATCCCTCACCGCCGCCGCCCTGTCAGAGGACTTGCGCCGGGCCGGCTCCCCGGTGGGGCTGGCCACCATCTACCGCCAGCTGGACCGACTGGAGCGCCTGGGCCTGGTCCATAAAATCAACACGGAGGAGGGGGCGCTGTACCAATACTGCGACCACGCCGCCCCCCAACGGGATTGCTTCCTCCTCAAATGCGCGGGCTGCGGCCGGATTTTGCATCTGGACTGCTCCCAATTGCGGGGGCTGTACGACCATTTGGAGCAAACCCATCATTTTCGCATTGACCCCCGGGCCACGCTGTTTTCCGGCCTGTGTGACGTCTGCGCCGCCAAGGAGGATGCACATGGAAGCAACTGAACTGCTGGCCTGCCGGGACGTATCCCTGGGCTATGAGGGCCAAGCCCTGCTGGCCCATTTCAACCTCTCCATCCGCAGCGGGGATTACCTCTGCGTGGTGGGGGACAACGGCTCTGGAAAATCCACCCTGATGAAGGGCCTGCTGGGCCTGCTGCCCCCCATGGCGGGGGAAATCTGGCGGGGGCCGGAGCTCAGTCACGGGGCCATCGGCTATCTCCCCCAACAGACCCAGGCACAGCGGGACTTTCCCGCCACGGTGTACGAGGTGGTGCTCTCGGGCTGTCTGAACCAAAAGGGGACCCGGTTTTTCTACTCCTCCGCCCAAAAATCCGCCGCGCTGATGAATTTGGGCAAGCTGGGGATTTTGGAGCTGAAGGGCGCGTGCTATCGGGACCTCTCCGGCGGACAGCAGCAGCGGGTGCTGTTGGCCCGGGCGCTGTGCGCCGCCAGCCGTCTGCTGATTTTGGACGAGCCGATTACGGGTCTGGACCCCGCCGCCGCCCAGGATTTGTACAAAACCCTGACCTATCTCAACGCCAAGGAGGGCATGGCCATCGTCATGGTCACCCACGATTTGAAAGCCGCCCTCCAAAGTGCCCGCCGGGTGCTCCACTTTGACCGAAACCGCTGGTTTCTCGGCTCTGTGGCGGAGTATCTCGCCTCCCCCCAGGGGAAGCGTTTTCAGGAGGACCGGGGATGAAGCTTTTACAAATGTTTGCCTATCCCTTTATGCTCAGGGCCTTGGTGGCGGGGATTTTGGTGTCCCTGTGCGCGGCGCTTTTGGGGGTGTCCCTGGTGCTCAAGCGCTACTCCATGATCGGCGACGGCCTCTCCCACGTCTCCTTCGGCGCGCTGGCGATTGCCGTGGCCCTGGGGGTCACGCCCCTGTGGTTTTCCATTCCCGTGGTGATTTTGGCGGCCTTTTTCCTCCTGCGCATGGCCGGAAGCTCCCGCTGGAACAGCGACGCCGCCGTGGCGGTGTTCAGCGCGTCGTCGCTGGCCATCGGTATTCTGGTGATTTCGCTGACCACCGGCATGACCACCGACGTGGACAGCTATATGTTTGGCAGTGTGCTGGCGATGACGGAGCAGGACGTGGCGCTGTCCGTGGTGCTCTGCGCCGCCGTGCTGACGCTGTTTTTGCTCTTTTACCACAAGCTCTTCGCCGTCACCTTTGACGAGAGCTTCTCCCGGGCCACGGGCCTGAACGTGGCGCGGTACAACACCCTGCTGGCCATTCTCACGGCGCTGACCATTGTGCTGGGTATGCGGATGATGGGCGCTATGCTGATTTCCTCCCTGGTGATTTTCCCCGCCCTGACGGCCATGCGCATCTTCCGCAGCTTTCGCTCCGTGGTGCTCTGCGCCGCCGTCACCTCCGTGAGCTGCTTTGTGGCGGGACTTGCCATCTCGTTTGCCTACTCCACCCCGGTGGGGGCCACTGTGGTGGTGGCGGATTTGGCGCTGTTTCTCCTGGCCTGCCTAATAGGGAAGCTCTGAATCAATCCCGCTCCACGTCTTGGCGGCATCTTTTCCGTCTGGGCATCGCCAAAAACCCTTGAAATACGTCAGTATT
>JAVVPH010000231.1:0-3235 GCA_036655835.1 Oscillibacter sp. | reverse complement strand
ATCGGCCCCCTTTCACACTATCCCCCGATTCTTCTTACAGCACATTGTGGTTCTTCGACACGCTGAGCCGCCGATTCACAAACGTGAATCGGCGGCTTTGGGCTTTATCCCTTTTTCCGGGTGCGCAGGGCCTTGAGCACTTGAATCAGCAGCATACTGCCCAGGGACAGTCCCCCGATGCAGCCCAAGAGGGCGGGGGAGAGGACCGCCACCTGAAACAGCGGGCGCAGGGCCGGAATCAGCAGCACACTGCCCAGCAGCATCACACCGATGGCGAAGGCCCCCAGTAGATACCGGTTGTTCCAAAGCCGCTTGGAGAACACCGTGGGGCAATCGGCCTTACAGCTAAAGCCGTGGAACAGCCGGGAGAGACAGAGGGTGGCAAAGGCCATGGTGCTGGCAACCCCTGCTCCGCCGTGGCTGAGGCCGATGTGGAACGCCGCGATGGTGGCAAGGGAGATGACAAAGCCCTCGATTGCCACGCTGGTGAGAAAGGGCTTGGTGAGAATGCTCTCACTGCGGGGCCGGGGCGTTTGGCGCATGACCTCCTCGCTGTGGGGCTCCAGCCCCAGGGCGATGGCGGGCAGGCTGTCCGTCAGCAGGTTGATAAACAGAAGATGCACCGCCGCAAAGGGCACCGGCAGACCCGCCAGAGAGGCGTACAGCACCGCCAAAATTCCCGCCGTGTTGCCGGAGAGCAGGAATTGGATGGCTTTTTTGATGTTGGCGTACACGTTCCGCCCGTTTTTCACGGCCTGGATGATGGTGGCAAAGTTGTCGTCCGCCAGCACCATGCCCGCCGCGTCCTTGGAAACCTCTGTGCCGGTGATGCCCATGGCCACGCCGATGTCCGCCTGCTTCAGGGCGGGGGCGTCGTTCACGCCGTCGCCGGTCATGGCCACCAGATTGCCCAAATCCTGCCAGGCCCGGACAATGCGGATTTTATGCTCCGGGGACACCCGGGCGTAAACAGAAATTTTGGGGACGAATTTCCGCAGCTCCTCGTCGCTCATGGCGTCAATCACCGCGCCGTCCACCGCCTCGGTGCCCTCGGTCAAAATGCCGATTTCCCGGGCGATGGCGGAGGCCGTCACCTTATGGTCGCCGGTGATCATCACCGGGCGGATGCCTGCGGCGATGCACTCGGCAACCGCCTGCTTGGACTCCTCCCGAGGGGGGTCCATCATGGCGATGAGGCCCAAAAATTGCAGGGCGCTCTCGTCGCAGAGGTTCAGGGAGTCCCGGTCCATTTTCCGCAGGCCGAAGGCCAGCACCCGCAGGCCCTGCTCGGAAAAGGCTTGGTTGACGGCAAAAACCGCTTCTTTTTCCGTGTCGGACAGGGTGGTGCGGTCCAGCAGCACGTCCACCGCGCCCTTGGTGACCATGATTTTTTCGCCCTTCACGGTGTTGAGGGTGGACATCAGCTTCCGGTCGGAGTCAAAGGGAATCTCCGTCAGCCGGGGATATTTGGCCCGGGTGGTTTGCTCGTCAAAGCCGAATTGCTCGCCTAGCCGCACCAGCGCGGTTTCCGTGGGGTCCCCGATCTCGCCCCGCTCCGTCACGGTGGCATCGCTGCACAAAAGCGCTGCCCGCAGGAGATTGCGCTGGGCATCGTCGGAAAAATCCGCTTCCGCCAGGGGGATGATGCGCCCACCGGCGTAATAGCACTTCACAGCCATTTTGTTCTGGGTCAGGGTGCCGGTTTTGTCGGAGCAAATGACGGACACACTGCCAAGGCCCTCCACGGCCTGCAATTTGCGGATGATGGCGTGTTCCTTGGCCATTTTCTGGGTGCCGAAGGACAGCACAATGGTCACGATGGAGGACAGCGCCTCCGGAATGGCAGCCACCGCCAGAGCCACGGCGAAGAGGAACGCGTTCATCACCGGCTCGTGGCGGACCAACACGCTGACGGCGAAGAGCAGGGCGCAGATGGCCAGAATGATGAGGGACAGCTTCCGCCCGAACTGGTCCAAGCTGACCTGCAGGGGGGTTTTCTTCTCCTCGGTGTTTTTCAGCAGAGTGGCAATTTTGCCCATCTCCGTGTCCATCCCCACGCCGGTGACCAAAAAGCTGGCCCGGCCGTAGGTGACAAAGCTGCCGGAGAACACCATGTTTTTCCGGTCCCCCAGGGGAACCTCGCCCTCAATAACGGCGACGTCCTTTTCCACCGGCAGACTCTCGCCGGTGAGGGCGCTCTCCGCCACCTTTAAGCTGGCGCAGTCCAACAGGCGGCCGTCGGCGCAGACGTAATCTCCGGCCTCCAGCTCCACCACGTCGCCCAGGGTCACGTCCCGGCCGGGAATTTGGTGGAGACTGCCGTCCCGCCGGACCTTTGCCGTGGGGGCGGACATTTTTTTCAAGCTGTCCAGGGAGGAGGAGGCCTTCACCGTCTGGACCGTGCCCAAAATGGCGTTGATGGTGATGACCGCCAAAATCACCGCCATGCTCTCCGTGTCCCCCAAAAAGGCGGAGACGACGGCGGCGACGATGAGAATGACCACCAAAAAGTCCGCGAATTGCTCCGCGAAAATTCGGGGGATGCTCTTGGTTTTTCCGGCGGTGAGCTCGTTGGGACCGTGCTGAGCCAGTCGCTTTTCCGCCTGAGCGGCGGTGAGGCCCGCCTCCTCCGTCTCCAAGTCGCGGAAGAGCTCCATGCGGGTTTTTTGGTACAGGAGTTTGTTGTCTGTCATACTGTATTCCTTTCGTGGCAGAGCGCAAAAAAGACGAGCCTTTCTACGTCAATGTCCCTGCATTGATGCAAAAGTCTCGCCATTTCAACCCGGAGCGGGGCAAAAGCCCGTCTTGACGCCCGTGGGTGCACAACTGTTTTGTGCCAGCTACTCCCTTTATGATTCCCTGATAATACACGTTTCCACTGGGATTGTCAAGAAAAATAAAGCCGGGGGCTGAAGTGGAAAAAAACGCCGCCGGCCCCGGGGGACGGCAGAGAAAATTTGCAATTTTCCCGCTGGGGCGAGTCTGTTCAGGATGCCCCAAAGCGCCGAAACTATCACAGGCCCGGGCGGCGGCCCGGCGAAAACCGGGCGGTTTTCGCCGGGTCCCTAAAATTTTTCCAAAAAGCAGAAATTTAAACAGAAATTTTCGCAAAAACGCACCGCCGAAGTCATTCGGCGGTGCGTTGGGGGACTTACTTCAAATCCTTGATGGCGGCCTGCGCGGCGGCCAGACGGGCGATGGGTACCCGGAAGGGGGAGCAGGACACGTAGTCCAG
>JAVVPH010000230.1:0-3256 GCA_036655835.1 Oscillibacter sp. | reverse complement strand
TTTCGTAGCTATCTTCCTTCCCGTTTTCTGAGATTGCAGGGTTTATTGACAGTCTAAAACCGGACGGATAGCATCCGTCCGGTCTGTCGAAGAACCGCTGAATCCCCAAAAACTTGCCCAGCCGATGCCAAGCTGCAACTGGGGGAAATGCGTTACACGCTGAACAGCAAATCGCTGTACACCGGGAAGGGCCAGCGGTCGGCGGCGGTGAGGGCCTCCAGCTTGTCCGCCTTTTCCCGGGCGGCGGCCATGTCCGGGACAATGGTGGCGTGGAAGTAGGTCATGGCCGGCCTTGCGTCGGCGGGACGCTGGCCCAAATCTGCCTCCAGCTTGTTCACCGCGTCCAGCAGTCCGTCGGTGAGGGCGGCAATTTGGCGGGCAGTCTCCATTTCGTACCGATTGCTCACGCCGATGGCCCCCTTACTGCCGGCCCGGCTGCACAAATCGGCCCCATAGGCACTGACGGCGGGGAGAATCAGGTGGCGAATCATGTCCACCATGGTGTTGGCCTCAATGGAGAGAACGGTGTTGTAGTTCTCCACATGAATTTCGGCCCGGGCCTCCAGCTCTGCCTTGGTGTACACGCCGTGGCGGACGAAGAGGTCAATATTCTGGGGGAAGGTATAGGCGGGCAGGGCGTCTGCCGCAAAGGTCAGGTTGGAAAGACCCCGCTGAGCGGCCTCGCTGAGCCAGGCGTCGTCATAGCCGTTGCCGTTGAAGAGAATCCGCTGATGGTCCGTGAGGGCCGTGCGGATGAGCTTGGCCAAATCGGCCTGAAAATCCGTGGATTGCTCCAAAATGTCGGCAAATTTCTCCAATTCCTCCGCCATGATGGTGTTCAGCGCGATGTTCGGCCCCGAGATGGACTGGGACGCGCCGGGCATCCGAAATTCAAACTTGTTGCCGGTAAACGCCATGGGGGAGGTGCGGTTGCGGTCCGTGTTGTCCTGGGGAATGGCGGGGAGCACGTCCACGCCGATTTCCAGTGTCCGCTTGCCCGCGTCCTTGTGGTGGGTGCCGTTGATGATGGATTCCACCACGGCACTGAGCTCATCCCCCAGAAAAATGGAGAGGACGGCGGGAGGCGCTTCCTGGGCACCCAGTCGATGGTCGTTGCCGGGGAAGGCCACGGTGGCCCGCAAAAATTCCTGATATTCGTCCACGCCCTGGATAAACGCCGCCAAAAACAGCAAAAACCGGGCGTTTTGACTGGGGGTGGACCCGGGCTTAAAGAGGTTTTTGCCCGTGTCGGTGGCCAGTGACCAGTTGTCGTGCTTGCCGGAGCCGTTGACGCCGGCAAAGGGTTTTTCATGGAGCAGGCAGACCAGGCCGTGCTTGTCCGCCACTTTTTTCATCATCTCCATGGTGAGCTGATTTTGGTCGCAGGAGATATTGGCGTTGGTGTAGACGGGGGCCATCTCGTGCTGAGAGGGGGCGGCCTCGTTGTGCTTGGTTTTGGAGGGAACCCCCAAGCTCCACAGCGTCTCGTCCAGCTCCCGCATATAGGCCACCACCCGGGGGCGGATGGCACCGAAATAGTGGTCGTCCAGCTCCTGCCCCTTGGGGGGCTTGCCGCCGAACAGCGTCCGCCCGCACATCCGCAGGTCCTCCCGGCGGTTGTACAGGGCCTTGTCAATCAGGAAATACTCCTGCTCCGCGCCCACCTCTGCCACCACCCGCTTCGTCTCCGTGTCCCCGAAGAGCCGCAAAATGCGCAGTGCCTGCCGACTCACCTCGTCCATGGACCGCAGGAGGGGCATTTTCTTGTCCAGCGCGTCGCCGGAATAGGAGCAAAAAATGGTGGGGATGCAGAGACTGCCATCCTTGATAAAGGCGTAGGACGTGGGGTCCCAGGCGGTGTAGCCCCGGGCCTCAAAGGTGGCGCGAAGACCGCCGGAGGGGAAGGAGGAGGCATCCGGCTCGCCGCGGACCAATTCCTTGCCGGAAAATTCCAGCAGGACCTTGCCGCCGCCGGCGGGCGTGATGAAGCTGTCGTGCTTTTCCGCCGTCACCCCGGTCATGGGCTGGAACCAGTGGGTGAAGTGGGTGACGCCCTTGGACACGGCCCATTGCTTCATGGCCTCGGCAATCTCGTTGGCGATGGAGATGTCCAGAGAGCTGCCGTCGGTGATACATTTTTTCCATGCCTGATAGGACGCGGTGGAGAGCCGCTCCTTCATGGTCTCCTCATTAAAAACCAAGCTGCCAAACAGCTCGGGAAGCTTTTCGGGTGTCGACATTGCGTTCATCCTCCTCAAGTTACTATAACGTATCATATTACACACAAAACAGCGCAAACGCAAGAGACAGATTGAACAAGAAGGAATAAATCAAGGATTTATTCCTTCTTGTAAATTGCTGATTATACAAATATTCAATGAAAACCGCAAGGTTTTCATTTGCCATGCAACGCATGGCAGCGGGCGTGCCCGCGAATAGGTCGTCAATGCTATCATTCCTGCGCTGTAAAGCGCAGCGGAAATCTCTGATTTCCGGATAAAAAGATGGAATCATCTTTTTATCGAATCATAGGATTATAGGTCGATTTTGGGTTTTTCCGTGGCAGCGCCGGAGAGCAGGGGGCGGATCTCCGCCAAAAAGCTGTCCACCTGTTCCCCACAGCGTCCGGTGTAGAGCGCGGGGTCCAGCAGGGCCGCCATCTCCGTCTCCGTCATGGAAAACACCGGCTCCGCCGCCAGTCGGGCCAGCAAATCGCAGGACTCGCCCTCCTTCATCCGGGCGGTGGCGGCCATGGAGCAGCGGCGGATCACCTCGTGGAGTGCCTGGCGGTCGCCGCCCCGCTTCACGCCCTCCATCATCAGATTTTCCGTGGCGATAAAGGGGAGATATTCCCGGACGGACTTCTCCACAATTTTTTCGTTGACGTGGAGTCCGTCGGTGACATTTTGCATCAGCCGCAGTACCGCGTCGGCGCAGAGAAAGCCCTCCGGCAGGGAGATGCGGCGGTTGGCGGAGTCGTCCAGTGTCCGCTCCAGCCACTGGGTGGAGGCGGTCATGGGGCCGTTGGCCGCGTCGGCCATCAGGTAGCGGGAGAGGGAGCAAATCCGCTCCGCCCGCATGGGGTTGCGCTTGTAGGCCATGGCAGAGGAGCCAATCTGGTTTTTTTCAAAGGGCTCCTCCACCTGCCGGTCGTGTTGCAGCAGGCGCAAATCCCCGGCAAAGCGGTAGCAGCTCTGGGCGATGGAGGACAGCACATTTAAAACCCGGCTGTCCAGTTTCCGGGGGTAGGTCTGTC
>JAVVPH010000229.1:0-3259 GCA_036655835.1 Oscillibacter sp. | reverse complement strand
TGCGACGGCGGCGTTGCAGAAAGCCATTACGAAATTTGGGCATACGCCCGGCGGGGGCACATTGGAATTCTCATGGACGGCAAAAGGGTCAAATCCACAAAGACAAAAGCGCAGGCTGAAAACTATTGCAAGGCTCGCGGTATCGCAGTCGAAGAACCTTAGCGCACCCCGTCCGATGATGGCCAGCCGGGAACTGGCCGAAACGCCCCCACGCGGGGCGTCACGGGAACCCGCCGGCACAGGGGGAAATCGCCGCCCCTTTTATATAAGCACCTTGAAAATTTATGCTTTTGTGCAGGGGTAAAAAATCCCCCCGGCACCATGATGGCGTCGGGGGAATTTGCTTACTTTTTGCCGGTTCCGCCGGTGATTTGTGCCAAAGCCTCACGCAATTTGTCAAAGCCAAACATGGCCGCAAAGGCCACGAAAAAGCCCAGGGCGGCAGCTCCGGCCACCATGTACCATGTAATAGGCCACTTCATGATTTGGCACGTTGCGAAGAATACCAGCATGGTCACGGTCATGGCCACCAGGAACGCAAGAACGTTGGTGGGCAGCTTGTCCCATGTCAGTTTTTTCACCACCTCGGTGATAATGTTGGTGATCACCATGAGAATGAGGGACGCCAGTAGAATGGCAGCAATCGCCGCCGGCAAGTTTTGGGTGATGGTCTGCATTTTTCTTTCCTCCTAATTTTTGATATTAGAGTTTCTGCGTGAATTCCTCGGTGCCGTCTGCGTGTAGAAGAAAATCGGCGGTTTCCCCGCTGCGCCCCTCCGGGTGGATCATAAGGTGCAGCAGGCCCGGCTCCTTGTCGCCCTGGCGGGTGGCGGTGACAGCAAAGCGGTCCATGCTGCCGTCCGTGTTCCTGTCCAGGTATGCCCGGACGTTGCCATATTTGGGCGGTTCCTTTTTCTTAAAATAGTGCGGGCACTCGGCATAGCATTGGGCCATACCCGCCGCGCACTGGCCGTATTTGTCCCGGTCTGCGTCGTTTACGCAATCCATAAATCTGTCCATTGTGTCCTCCTAAATTTATTTCACAGCCCCGCCCAGGGCGCACAGTAGCGCGTCAAGGCTGGGGAATGTGCGGTAATTTTTCAGCCAATAATCTGGCGTATTGATCACGCCGGCGGCAACCAGGGCGGCAATTCCGTCCTCCGCTGTGGCCGTGCGCGTTCCGGCTTTGGTGATCTTGTCCGCCGCCTTGACCAGCAGCGGTTCCAAAAATTTGACCTCCGCCGCCGCGGCGGCCCAATAGTCCGGGCTATTGATCACGCCCATGGTGGCCAGCTTTATGGTGGCAGCTTGCACGGCTGCGGGTGGCTCCCCGGTCAGCTTTTTTGCGATGGCCGCATAATTCGGGCGAATGAACCCGCGTATGTACTTGCCGTTTACCGCCATGGTCCTGGTGCCCACCTTGCCGCCGCTCATATTGCCCTCGGTGACGGTGAACTTGTTGGCACCCGTGGCGGTCACTATGCCGATGTGGTCCCCGGCTCCGGTGTCGTCGCCCACGCCATTGTCGTCCCAGTCGTACACACAGGCGTCCCCAATGCTTGGGGTACAGGCGTCGTTTTCCGTCCAGATCCCTTTGCTTTTTGCAATCTCAACAAATTTTTCCACACTGCACTCTGTCCCGGTATAGTCAGCGATCCCCGCCCGAATAAAGGCCGCGCTGACCGTGGTGGCACAATAGGCGTCTTTCAGCTGCACGGGGTAGCCTCTGGCAAGGGGCTTGTGCCCGTTGTACACGGCCAAAATATCCCGGTGCTTGGGGCTGCCTTTCGTGCCGCCCACCCACGCGGTCATAATGTCCGCTACTTTTTGCCGCAGTTGTATTTCTTTCATGTTTTCCGCTCCTTATAATCCAATGTCGGGCGGCTCCGGCCTCTCCACCGGCGGCATTTCTGCCGCTGGTGTTTTTTTGCCTCGCCCGCTCGGTTCTTTATCTTTGTTGGTCTTAATCCATCCCATGACGCCGTTTTCCAGCCCGCACACGCCAAACACACACCCGGTCAAGGTGACCGGCTCCGCGCCCACCTTGTAGAAAATCCACATGGTGGTGACGGTATAGAGGGCAAGCACGACGGCCTCCAAAATCAGAATTTTATCCATGACGCCCATTTTTTGCGGTTCTTGCCCCCGGCGTAGCGTCCGCACACGGCGGCGCAGACGCTGGACGGTGACGCGGCAAAAGAGATAGCCCACCGCCATGCCGGCAACCATGGCCAGCACGGCCACTAAAATAGATCTCATTTTCTCCCCCTTATAAAAAGTCGTTCTGATCCAGACGCTTTTTGTAGGTGTCCTTGATTTTCTCGGTTGTAATGCCGGTGATGTTGTTTTTGAAATCCGGGTGATCTGTGCAATAGCTTTCGTAGGTATCGACGTCCCGCAGGGTCTGGTCGAAATGATCTTTAGAGTGGCGGACGCCGTGCAAGATTTCATCCCCGAACCGTAGGATCCTGGCGCGACAACTCACGGTTGCCTGCTCCGCGCTTGACGCCTGCAGGTCGGTGACTTCCTTTTCCAGCTGGTCCACCTTTTCGATCACTTCACCGTTCATTTTCTTGCCCATCCATTTGAGGAACGTGGAAATAGGATTGAATTTCACCGGCGAAATCTCCACAAAAACCGACAGCAGCACCGCGATTGTAGCCCCGCCGCCCAGCATTTCACCTATGGTAATAGCTGCGATTTTCTCCATGGTCACGCCTCCCTTTCGGTTGGTGCCCCCATGGCGTCTACATACGCCTGGCGGACGCTTGCGATCTCCGCCACCATGGGATCGGCGGAAAGCTGGGCAAGCTCCATGGCCTGTGCCTGGATGATTAAATTTTGCTGATCGATGATGGCGCACAGGTCGCAAATCAGTTTTGTTTTGTTCATGTTTTACGCTCCCGTCATGTACTCCTCGCCTGTGATGGCGGTGTACTCCTCGGCGGTGATCCAGCCCTTGACTACCGCGTTGCGGACCCGGACCTTGTCCCACAGACCGCTATCGTAGTAGTTTTTGACCTTTTCATAGTGTCGGCTCATTGTTTTTCCCCTCCGTTTCCACTGGCGTAATGTCGATGTTGGCCATCATGGCGATGTAGTCCACATCACTGGTGGCCCGGGACAGCTGGGATTTCAGCGCCCCATTCTCCGCCACCAGCGCCCGAATAAGTTCCTTTTCGCTGACTGGTTTCATGTTTTTTGCCCTCTTTCTTCTTTTTCTTTTTCGGCGGATTGACCCCGAAGAGTAGCTTGTAAT
>JAVVPH010000228.1:0-3297 GCA_036655835.1 Oscillibacter sp. | reverse complement strand
TTGCCGCAGTTTAATCGGATGCTGTATTTGCAGGTGAAGGAGGTGCTGGACGTGAACAAGGCCCAACGGCACATTCGCGGCGGCATTGCCACCCGGAAAAAGTATCGCGGCGCATAGCCCGGCCTGAACCGCACGCCCCGGAGCCCGCCCCTGCCGTGGCGCAGTTTGCGGGGCGGCTCAAAATGCTTGTATCGGAGGAATGGACATGGCAAATCAATCCCGCTGCCGTATGACGCAAAAGCCCCCATCCGCCGCCCCGCGGAGCGGCGTGAGCGAGCCTTGCGTCCGGCGCTGGCCGCACCCCATTGAGGGCGCAATTTCCAATCAGCAGATAGACCCCTCGCTCTATTACATCCGCTGTGCGCTGTCCTACCAAAACCAAATGCTGGGGGACATCAAGGCGTTGCTGCAACAGCTGGTGATGGAAAAAATGGACAATCAAAAGCCCTGAACAAAAATGGCGCGCTGCTGGACGGCACGCCATTTTTCTCTTGTGCTTTTGCCGCCGGGGCCTTATAATATAGTATATTATGTAAAGTTCTATGATATTACCGCGGCGCAAGCCGTGTTTACCAAGGAGAAACGCACCATGTCCAAAAAGAGAACAGAAAAAAAGCGCTACGGACGGCGCAGTTGGAGCAGGACGCTGCTGTTGGCGGTGTTTGGGGTTGCCGCCGTGTATGCCGGCGTCCATTGCTGGCTCCGGGCGCCGGATCTCAAGCCCCAAGAGGACCTTCTCCCCGTGGACAACACGGACGCCCAGTCCGCCGCCGAGGAAGCCGCCGCCAAGGCGGAGGCCCTGGCCCAGGCGGCCCACGCGGAGCGCAAGCCCAATTGCTACACGATTTTAGTCTCCGGCGTGGACGACGGAAACGGCGGCAGCGACACCAATATCATCCTCTCCGTGGACGCGGAGGCCGGGCGGATTCACGGCGTCAGCATCCCCCGGGATTCCAAGGCCGTGGTAAACGGGAAGGACCACAAAATCAACTTCGCCTACAACCACGGCGGCATCGACTTGATGGCCCAGACGGTGTCCCAGCAGTTGGGTATTCCTGTGGATTTTACGGTGTCTGTGGATTTGGACGGGTTTAAGGCCCTGGTCAACGCCATTGACGGCGTGGATTTTACCGTCCCCATTGACATGAATTACGATGACCCCAAACAGGATTTATCCATCCACTTTACCAAAGGCCCCCAGCACCTGAACGGCCAACAGGCACTGGAGGTGGTCCGCTTCCGGGAGAATAACGACGGCACCGGTTACGGCACCCAGGATTTGGGCCGCATGGCCACCCAGCAGAGCTTTTTAAAGGCCGTCGCCAAGCAGACCCTCACCCTGGCCAATGTGGACAAGGTGGGAGAGTTCGCCAAAATTTTTCAAAAATATGTGGAGACGGATTTGACACTGGGCAATATGGCTTGGCTGGGCGGGGAAGCCATTCAAATGGGTGTGGACAGCATCACCTTTTCCACCCTGCCCGGGGAGTGGAAATCCCCCTATATCTATCTGGACCGGGAGGCGGTTTTGACGCTGGTGAACGAGTCGCTGAATCCCTTTGTGGAGGCCCGCGTGGCCGGGGACTTGCAAATTCCCACGTGAGAGCGCCTTTGCACTGCCTCAATATGCGCCCTTTGAGCCGGTATTTTCCCCCGCAAAGGGATGAAGGAGACGAAATTTGAAAAAGCGGATGGTATCCCTGCTGCTGGCATTTGCCCTGCTGCTCAGCGGCTCCGCCTGGGCCACCGGCGGCAGTACAGAGCATTTTGCGCGGAGCAAGACCTATGCCGGTCAGTTTTCTGACCTGACCGAGGCCTCCCCCTTCTACGCCAACGTGGCGGCACTGTATGAATACGGACTGTCCGTCGGCAAATCGGACGGGACCTACGGTCTGGGGGACTCCATGACCGTGGGGGAAATTGTCATTTTTGCCGGGCGGATCCGCAGCCTGTATGCCTCCGGCGATGCCGAGGCCGGTGCCGCCGCCTATGGAGCCGAGGGCCAGCGGGCCTACCTGTCCTATTTGCGCTATCTCCAAGCGGAGGCCGTACTGGGGCCGGAGCTGGACCAGGCCTGTGCCGCCGGACTTCCCGCCACCCGGGGCCAGGTGGCCCATGTGCTGGCGGGGATTTTACCCAGGGAGGCCCTGCCGGCCATCCACATGGATTTGGTGACCCAGGGCTATGCCAGCCGCCAATTTATCCCGGATGTGACAGAGTATACCCCCTATTTTCAGGACATTTTGACGCTGTATCAATGCGGTGTGTCCATGGGCAATGACCCCCGGGGCAGCTATTTGCCGGAGGCGGCCATCACCCGGGGCGCGGCGGCGGCTATGCTCACCCGGATGGTGGACCCGGCTCTCCGGGTCACGCCGGCGTGGACCCTTCTCCCGGCGTACAGCGCCGTGGGGACGACCCTTGCGGAGCTGGTTCCAAGCGGCGCGTATCTCCCCGCCCCTGCCACGGCGGCGGAGATGGAGCTGGTGGTGCGGGATATGCTCTCCAAGGGGAAAAACACTTTGGAGCTGCAATATTCGGAAATGACGGCCCTCTCCGCCCGAAAAGTGATGGAGCAGGCGCTTTCTGCCGTGAAACTCTACTGTGAGCAGTGCTATAACGCCGTCTCCTGTACCTATACCCTCACCGGCGGAGTGACGCTGCGTTTCAGCGCCTCCGGCGCGGAGCAGCCGGTGGAGACTTATCGGGAAACCGCCCTGGCGGCGGCAATTGCCGTCCACGACCAGCTTTGGGCGGAGGGAAGCCTCACCGCAGACATGACGGAATACGAAAAGGCCCGGGTGTATTACACTTGGATTTGCGCCCATTGCGCCTACGATTACAGCGCGGACCTCAACTCCCTGAGCCACATTGCCTACAACCTCTTTGAAAACGGCAGCGCGGTGTGCGACGGCTATACCGGCGCTTATAATCTGCTGTTGAAGCTGGAGGGCATTTCCTGCACGGCCCTGAGCAACAGCCAGCACATCTGGACCGTGGCCACCCTGGATGGCACGGAATACCACATCGACACCACCTGGGGGGACAGCGGCCCCGCCGCCAGCTACGCCTACTTCGCCATGACCGAGGAGCAGTCGCGGCTGTACCATCAGTGGTAAAAAACAAAACACGCCGAGGACCGTGGGTCCTCGGCGTGTTTCGCTTTTCAATCATCCGATTTTGAAACTTTTCACGGGTTTCAAAAACTTGCCTCGGCGCGTTTGGGACGCGGTGGGCGTGGGATGCCGGAAAGCGGCCATATCCCCGGGGCGTTGGGCGGCTTAGCGGATGGTCAAT
>JAVVPH010000227.1:0-3311 GCA_036655835.1 Oscillibacter sp. | reverse complement strand
AGGTATCGGCGGCGTTCGGGTGGTTCCGGTGCAGGTTGGCCTCCACCAGAAACTCCTCTTGCGTGGCCATGATCCCGTGGCTTGCTTTCCATGTCCGATCATAGGCAGCTTTCAGGGCCTCCTCGGTGTGGAAATCGAAGCCACGATCCAGGACGAACTTTTCAAACTGGGGCAGGTGGGCCATGTCTGCGGTGGCCCGGATCTTTTCGGCCAGCAATTCGCCGTAGCCGCTCATTTCCGCTTTCATGTGTCTGTCTCCTTTCACATTCCCGCCGCGCGGATTTCGGTGTTTTTGGTATCAATATTTTCCTGGGCCGCCATTCCGTTCACGAACGCGTCCACCATCATAAGGACAATTCCGCGTTTGCTCTCCGGCACCTTTGCCAGAACCTTGACCACACTTTCCGCGTCGTGCATCTGGTCCTCTGTATAAATCCTTTTGGTGTCCATTCTGACAACCTCCTTTTCATTTCAGCTTTTTTCGACTTTGTCGTATGCAGGTGTTGACTGTACGATAATGATATATCGGTTCTTCAATATTGTCAAGCAATATTTTATTGATTTACCGATTTTTTATTGACATTCCGATTATTCGGTTGTATGATTGCTTTAACAAAGGGGGTTACACCAATGAACGAACGTATAAAAAAACTGCGCAAGGCGCTTGACCTTACACAGCAGGAATTTGCAAACCGTTTAGGATTGAAGCAAAACACGGTTGCCACATATGAAATGGGTCGTTCAGTTCCCAGCGATCCAACAATAAATAATATCTGCAAAGAATTTAATGTAAATGAGGACTGGCTGCGGGGCGGCAGTGGTGAAATGTTTAAGCCAGATCCATGCGGCGCTCTTGATGAACTTGCAAAAACCCACGGGCTTGCCATTGGCGAACAGATCATGATTGAAAAGTTTATCAATATGAAAAAAGAAAGCCGCGCCGCGCTTATGGAATATATCATTGAAGTGGCCGCCGCTTTCAGCAACCAGCAGGCACCGGCGGATCCGCATGATCCGGCATACCCCGGATCCTTGGACGTTGACGCAGAGGTGGAGTCATACCGCCAGGAACTCGAAGATCAGAAAAAAGTGGCGGCAAAATCGTCAGCTTTAGGTGGTATAAAAGAAGCGCAATAAAACAAAAGAGCCGCCCATGATGGCGGCTCTAAAAAAATAACCCGCCCTTTCGGCGGTACTGGAGGGATTATTGTGGCAACAAGATTTAGAAAAAGTGTAAATCTTGGCGGTGGTGTAAAACTAAATGTGAGCAAGAAAAGCGTTGGTTTGAGCGCTGGAGCAAAAGGCGCTCGGGTATCTGCAAATTCGAGCGGTCGAAAAACAGTTACCGGTAGCATCCCCGGCACCGGCTTTTCTGCGTCAAAGTCTATCGGCGGAGGCCGCCCCAGCAGTTCCGGCTCTGAACTCGCCACAAGCGGTGGTGTTCACATTAGCGACGGGTTTTTTTCTGGTTTCCTTATTGTTATGGGCATTATTTTAACCCTTATGTGCTTGCTTCTTTCCGTCGCAGTTCCGGCAGCTGGTATTATTGGCGTAGTGTGCGGTATTCTCATGTTCTGTTATGGCCGTAAGGTTCGGAAACGCCTTAAAAATCCCGCTCCCAGCACGGACGTGTCCAGCGACGCAGACGCGGAGTAAATCGAACCTGCCAGCGGCGGCTTTTTTATCGGTTCGGTTATGATACAAAGGAGGCGGGCAGGTTGGCACCCAGGAAAAAGAGTATACACGATGTTTCGGCGGCTGACCGTGCTGCCGCCTCCGGGGTGGCTGTTATTTATGCCCGGTACTCCTCCCACAACCAGCGGGACGCCAGCATAGAACAGCAGATAGATGAATGCACGGAGTTTGCAAAAAGAAATAACCTTTTTGTCCTTGAAACATACGCAGATAAAGCCGTGTCCGGCAAAACGGACCGGCGCAAAGAGTTTCAGCGCATGATGAGGGACGCAGAAAAAGGTTATTTCCAGGTGGTCATTGCTTATAAATCGAACCGCATAGGGCGCAACATGTTGCAGGCGCTCCAGAATGAGGAAAAGCTAAGTAAATTCAGCGTTCGCGTTCTCTACGCAAAAGAGGAGTTCGGGGACAATGCGGCTGGGCGGTTCGCCCTGCGCACCATGATGAACGTAAACCAGTTTTACAGTGAGAACATGGCGGAGGATATTATGAGAGGATTACTTGACAACGCGGAGCGGTGCATGGTCACGGGTGCCTTGCCTCTGGGCTATGTATCAGACGAAAACCGGCGCTATGCCATAGACGACGGGCAGGCGGCCATTGTGCGGGAAATTTTTGACCGGTTCATGTCCGGGTGGTCCTTTGCTGATATGGCCAACGATCTGAACCAGCGCGGGATCCCGACAAAGCAGGGCGGCCAATGGAACAAAGGCAGCTTTCACCGGATCCTAACAAATGAACGATATACCGGGGTTTACCTTTACCGGGCCGTCCGAACAGAGGGCGGGATCCCGGTTATCATTGACCGGGACACATGGCTGGCCGTACAGCAGCGCCTAAAAACGAAGAAAAACCCGATAGGTGCCCAGCGACATTCTGGCGATTATCTTTTAACCGGTAAACTGTTCTGCGGTCTGTGCGGCACCCCCATGGTGGGGATCAGTGGCACGGGAAAGAGCGGTGGCAAGCACTATTATTATTCCTGCCAAAAGCGCCGCCTGGAGCATGACTGTAAAAAGAAAAATGTTTCCCGCGATTTGATAGAGGACACAGTGTGCCGTGGCGTCGTGGATTACGTTTTACAGGATCGCGTAATAGAGTGGATGGCCGATTGTGTCATGGACTACCAGCAGCGTCACAAAGACGACGGAACAATAGGCGCCCTGGCTAGCCGAAAAAAGCAGGTTGACGCCAGTATAAAAAATATACTCACCGCCATTGAACAGGGTATTTTCACCGCCTCCACAAAGTCCCGTCTGGAGGAGTTGGAACAGGAACAGGTGAAACTATCCCGCTCCATAGAAACAGAAAAAGCCCTGCGGCCCACCCACACCCGTGCGCGTGTCGTGTACTGGCTGGAGCAATTCAGAGGTGGGGACGTTGACGATCCGGCATACCGTGAAAAACTGGTTCACATTTTTGTGAACGCCATTTATCTGTATGACGATCATATTAAAATTGCCCTGAACTTTGCCGGAAATAACAATACCGTGGATCTCAATTTCATAGAAAATTCTGGCTCCGCAAGCGATCCGCAGTGTTCGTATACGGTTGAAAATGGTCCACCATAAAAAGCTTAGGTTAAAGCGATGCTTTTTTGCATTTGCTTTAACCTA
>JAVVPH010000226.1:0-3329 GCA_036655835.1 Oscillibacter sp. | reverse complement strand
GACCGGGACGAGGCGGCGGCGAAGGCGGCGCAAAACGTGAGCGCGTGGGCCAAAGCGGACTGGGACGCGGCCTGCAGGGCGAAATTGTTTGACGGGACACGGCCCGGGGGCGCGATGACGCGGGAAATGACGGCGTGTGTGCTGGCGCGGACTGGGAAAGTATAGACAAGACAAGGGTGCCGCGCCGGTGCGGCGTGGCACCCTATTTTTTAGGAGGGTAAGAATATGGCTAATTACTTAGGGGCAATCGTGGACCCCAAAAAACTCAAACTGCCGGTGAACAGTTATGCGGCGGCGGCGCAGCAAGGAAACACAACCTACATCGACCAAAACGGCGCAAAGAAACAGGGCGTTTATCAGGCATCACCGCAGGCACGAGGGGGCGGGGATATTGACTGGGCGGAAAAAATCAACAACGGAATTGCAAACGGAGCAAGCTATCAGCAGATCCAGCAGTGGAACAATAACCGTAACGATAAAATCCAGCAAAATCAGGGAGTATATGGAAAATATCAAAATGACTCCGTAAACTCCGCCGCGTTAAACTATATCAACAGCGGACGTCAGCAGGAAGAAATACAGCGCATTAACGATTTTTACGCGCAACAGGCCGCCCAGGAGGAGGCCGCGAAGCGGGCACAAGTTGAAATGGCGGTAGGACGATTGGGAGACCAGAAGGTACAGGTGGGGCAGAGCTATGAGGATATGTTCCGCCAGCTTTATACAGACCGCAGAATGGCAGAAAAAAACCTGCCACAGCAGATGGCAGCGATGGGGTATACGGGAGGATTGACGGAGAGCTCCGCGCTGGGCCTCGCTACAAATTACGCCACCGCGTTGCAAAAGGGAGAACAGGGCAAGATTGGAAACCTGTCTGAAATTGACCGGGCCATCGAGGACACAAGACACAGCGGAAATATTGCCATTGCGGAGCAGGCGGCGAAGCTGGCGCAGGAAAAATTCAACGCCTATTCGGACCTCATCGCGCGACAGCAGGAGGAACAGCGTCTGGAAAAACAATATGGATACGCCGCGGAGCAGGATAAAATCGCACAGAGCCAGTGGCAAAAAGAATTTGACTGGCAACGGGAGCAGGCGGAAAAAGACGACGAATACAGAAATAAAACGCTTACGTTAAAAAAGCAGGGCGGGAGCAGCTACGGAGGAGTGAGCGGCGGCGGGTATTCCGCGGTTGACGCGGCCATTCAAAAATTCAACAACGGGGACAGAAGCAACGAGGTTGTTCAAACGCTGCTGGAAAACGGCGTGCCACTTGAGGAACTGCAAAGACAGGGGTACAGCGGAAACCCAACGGCCACAAAGCCACAGGGGGATGTTCAGACGCAGCAGCCGCAGGCCGGAAAGCCCAGCATGGCAGAGGCAAAGGTCTTTTTCGCCATTAATAATGAAATGATGGGAAAAACGCAAAAACTCAATATCATCGAGCAGGCGTATGCGGCGGGAGAAATCAGCGCGCAGGAGGCAGAAAGATTGCTTAATTATATCGGCGCATAGGAGGAATACACCATGGATGAAATTCTGAAACGTATTCAGCGGGCAAAAATTATGGGAGAACCGGCGGAACAACAGACAAAACCGTGGATGCCGGGCATGAGACTGCCAACACTGCCCGCCGTGAAAACAACTAGAGGCACCACCCAACAAATGGGTGGTGTCTCTAGCCACGCGCTGCCCAGTTTGGGCATCGGCCGTGGGGTGGGCGCAAAGCAAGACGGAATCATGGCGCGCATTGAGCGGGAAAAGGAAAACATTTCCGAAAAAGAGCGCAATGCGGGCTACCAGGGCTTCAAGAGCGCGGAAACGCCACGGAAAAAGGCGTGGATTCCGAACACGATGTTGCAGGAGGTGCAAAAATCTGCACCGTCTAACGAGCGGGCGCGGATGATGCAGCTCGCAAATGCAAAATCCTTAACAGATGCAGAGCGTCAAGAGGTAAAAAAAGCCATCGCAAGCCTAAAGCCCAGCTTTTTGGAAACGGTAGAGGCGCAGGCGGCGGCCCTCAAGGGAGACAGCGCAAAGCAGCGGGAAATCGTCCAAAACAATGCACTGGCGGAACTACTGGCGGGAAAATTGCGCGGAGCGTGGGGCGCGGCAGGCGCAGGCGTTGTCCACTCGTTACCGTTTGGCAAAAAAATCACAGACAATGCAGACGATTATATGCGGAATAAAGGATATGCTGCACTGTACAGGGACAAGGAACTGGTAGAGCGGTTAAAAAACGACAGAACGCAGGAGGAAAACCAACAAAAGAACCCGGGAGCCTATACAGCGGGCAAGGTGACGGGCGACGTTGTACAAATGTTGGCGGGGGACAAGCTCATTCGTGGCGGACTGGGCGCAATCAAGGGAATTTCAAAGCTGGCCCCGGTAGCAAAAAACGCCATTGGAGCCGGATTGCTTTTTGGCGGAAGTGGCGCGCTGGATGAGGCAGAGGCCGGCGGGACACCTGCACAGGTGCTAAAGGCTGGCGGGGTAGGAGCTGCCGCAGGCATGGTGGGCAGCGGACTGAGCGCGGGAGTTGGAAACCTGGGAACAAAACTACTGTTCAAAAAGGGACTGCAAAACGCAGTTCCTGCCGTTATTTTGCGTGACGGACTTTCAGGAGCTGCGTTTTCAGCCGGGAACATGGGCACGAAGATGCTACTGGACGAAGAATACAGGCCGGAGGGTGACGAGGCGGCGAAGGACATCGCGGTGGCCTTTGCCTTTTCAAGCATTTCTTCTCTTTTGGGCACAGCGGCCAGGACATCAGAAGCAAAGGCTCGGCTGCAAAACGATGTAAACGGCATGAAGCGGGACTATGCGAATATTGTAAATGGCGCGGACGGGAAGGTAACTGCGGAGAGTCTGCGGGACCTTTCCGTAAAAAGCGCGGCTATCAGAAAGACCATGGGAGCGACGCAGTATGTGGGCCAGCAAAAAACCGTCAAGAGCGTTTATGAATTTTTGGATTTACTGGACGATGCCGTTGCAAAGGCGGGGGCGGGGCTCCAACAAAATGTTGGGGGACTGCCCGGGGGAGCCTCGGCACCCGTCAGTGTGTCGCCGCTGCCGGCGGTGAAGATGCCGATGCAGCAGGAGACCACCGGGAGCGTGTCGCCTCTGCCGGCGGTGGGGGAGAAAAATACCGCAGAGGTGGTGGATGTGCCGGCATACAAAGAAGCAATGCAAGAGATAATCGTCGCACAAGAAAGACCTGCACCGGCAGGGAGCGCAAGAATGAACACTCCGCAAGTGCAGGGTGACGACAACACAGAGAATGCGCAACAAAGCGAGACAACTGGGTGGCGCAGGGACACGATGCCGGC
>JAVVPH010000225.1:0-3341 GCA_036655835.1 Oscillibacter sp. | reverse complement strand
GGAGCTGACCCAGGAGACGTTTTTCAAGGCCCTCCAAGCCATTGACGGCTTTGACGGAACCTGCAAGCTGTACGTATGGCTGTGTCAAATTGCGAAAAACGCCTATTTTTCCGCCTACAAAGCGGACCGGCGGCTGGACCACAGCGCCGCGGACACACGCGTTGGGCCGGGGCCGGAGGGGGCACTGCTGCACCGGGAGTCGGCAATGGAGGCCCATCAGGCCCTCCACCGCCTGACGGAGCCGTACAAGGAGGTGTTCTCCCTGCGGCTGTTCGGCGAGCTGTCCTTCGCCCAAATCGGGGCCCTGTTCGGAAAAACCGAGAGCTGGGCCAGAGTGACCTACCACCGCGCCAGACTAAAAATTCGGGAGGATTTACCATGAAACTGCCCTGTACAACCATTCAAGATCTGCTGCCGCTGTACCACGACGGCGTGTGCAGCCCGGAGAGCCGGACCCTGGTGGAGGAGCATTTGAGCGACTGCGCCCCCTGTCAGGCGGTGCTGGACGCGCTGTCCCAAGAACTGGACCGGCCCCCCAACAGCCTGGACGAGGCCAAGCCCCTGCTGGCCCTTGGCTCCGCCTGGAAAAAAGGAAAAAAGCACGCCTTTTTCAAGGGGAGCCTGCTGGCCCTGCTGGCCTGCGCGGTTCTGTTTGCCGCCTATTGGGGACTGACACGGTGGAAAATTGTCCCGGTTTCGCCGGATTTGTTGGAGGTGTCGGAGCTGTCCCAGTTGGCCGACGGCCGGATTCTCTACCACCTAAATGTGAAGGACGACAAAAACCTGTATTTCATCAAGTTTACCACCAACCCCGACGGCTCCTATTATATCACCCCCATGCGCGCGGTGCTGGAGAGCAAGCGCAGCATGGAGGTGGGGCTGTTCAACGAGTATTTTCTGGTGGATGTGGCGGAAAGTAACGCCTATCAGCAGATCTACGGAGAGGGGATTGTCATCACCTCCTGCTACCTGGGGCCGACGGATGGCGGCATTTTGCTCTGGGAGGACGGCATGACCCTCCCCCCCGCCAGCGAGGCATTGGAGCAGATGGTCCACGCCGGCTAGATTTACTAAGGCAAAAAAAGGCACCGTCGTTTTTGAAACGACGATGCCTTTTTGGGGGAAAGAGCTTGCAGTTATTGGTCCAAAAACACGTTGGGGTCCAGGGCATCGCCGTCCCGGGTGACGGAGAAGTGGAGGTGGGGGCCGTCGGCGGCTTCGGCGGCGGAGGTGGTGCCCACCGCGCCGATAATCTGTCCGGCGGACACGCTGTCCCCCCGGTCCACGTTGGGCTTGGACTGCAAATTCGCGTAGGTGGTTTGATAGCCGCCGCTGTGGTCGATGACCACGGTGGTGCCCATCAGGGCATCGTCAGTGACGGAGTGCACGGTTCCTGAGCAGGCCGCCAGCACCGTGGTTCCCGCCTGGGCGGCAATGTCCACGCCGTCGTGGACCCGCCAGTCCTCCAGGGTTCGGCTGTACGCCAGCTCCTCCATGGAAAACGCCGCCAGCACCTCGCCCTTGAGGGGGGCCACCACCAGATTGGGCGCCTCCGCCACCACCGGCGTGTCATCCACCACTTCCTCCTCCGGCATGGGGACAACCGGCGTCTCCACCACGATCGGCCCGGGCCGGACGGCCTCCACCGCCGGGGCCTCCACCGCCGGCGCGGGGGCAGAGACCGGCGCGGGAGGCGGCTGCGCCCCACGGGGGAACAGCAGGAAATAGCCCCCCGCCCCCACTACCAAAACGCACAGGGCCAGCACCACATAAAATCCCGCTCCGCCGAGAACGGACTGTATCTTTTTTTGCATCAAAATTCCCTCCTATCCTTTGCCACCAGTATGGACAGAAGTTCCCGGGTTTATACAAAAAAGATGCAAAAAACACCATTGCCCAAAGGTCCGGGCAACGTGCGGCGCGGACCGGGAAAATTTTTAAGCGGCAGGCTCCCTGACCCATCCCGGATACTGCGCCGCTTGGCAGTCAGATGACGGCATCTGCCCGCAATTTCGCAATTTCATCCGCCTGCAAATGGAGCATCTCCTTCAAAATCTGCTCGGTGTGCTGCCCCGGTGTGGGTGCCGCCCGCACAATCTTATCCTCGCAGCCATGCATTTTGATCGGCGTGCCCGGAATCAGAATGTCCGCATCCATGCCCGTATCGTGTACATTCCACAGCATATTTCGATTTTTTAACATTTCCGACTGACAAATTTGCTCCACATTCATAATGCGGCCAAAGGGAATGCCCGCGCCGACTATCCATTCCTCAAGCACATCCAGCGTGTGCTGACGCGTCCATGCCTGAATGATGTCCCTGAGTGTGGACAGGTAGTTTTCACAGCGCTTATTGTTGTTGATAAAACGCGGGTCCTCCACCAACTCCGGCCGTTCCATAACGGCGCAAAGCGCTTTCCAAAACGTGTTTGTACCACAGGCCATGACAAACATACCGTCCTTGGCATCAAATGCGTCAAAGGGGGACATACCGGGGTCACGGTTTCCCTCAGGGGTGGCAACGTGCCCTGTGACGGTATATTCCGGAACGGCACTTTCTAGCACAGAGAAAATGGTATCCACCATGGAAACATCCAAGCGGCGACCCAGACCGGTGCGGGAACGCTGATACAAGGCCATGGCAATGCCCAGCGCCAAATAGGTGCCCGAATAGTTGTCAGCGATTCCTGCGCCCACCTTCACCACACGGTCCGGAAAGCCGGTAATGCTCATCATGCCCCCCATGGCCTGGGCCACAATATCATAGCAGGGCCTGGCTGCCAGAGGGCCCTCCAAACCAAAGCCGGAAATAGAGGCATAAATTAAGCCGGGATTGATTTCCTTGAGCACCTCATATCCAAGTCCCAGCTTTTCCATGGTACCCACCCGGAAATTTTCGCAGACAACGTCCACCTGACCGACCAGCTTTTTAAACAGGGCTTTCCCCGCATCCAGCTTCAAATCAATTGTGATGCCGTATTTGTTGCGGTTGATGTACGCAAAGTAGCCGCTGGCATCGTTTTGAATCGGTGTCCAGCTCCTGCACTGGTCCCCCTTGCCGGGTGCTTCCAGTTTGATGACTTCCGCGCCCTGATCGGCAAGGTGCATGGTGCAAAATGGTCCGCTGTATGCATGGGTCAAATCCAGTATTCGGACGCCGGCAAGCGGTTTTTCATCAGGCGCTTGCATTGCGGCGTTGTTTTCACGGTTCATCCATGTATCCCCCATCCTTTTTCTAACCTGTTTCAGGCGGCCCGGATGCCGCCCCAGCGCAGGTGCCGGACTCATTATAACGCAGTATGCTTGGAAATAACAGGAAAAATCGCAAAATTCTTACCAAC